>JBGAJB010000350.1:0-3238 GCA_044225155.1 Phycisphaerae bacterium
GTTCGGAGTGCTCAAATTACTATTGGGAAATCATGGGCGCATGCCGGATCTAGCGGGCCTGCGTTGGTCGGTTCTTCCGCGGGAGCCCTCCGTACCGCCCGCTCCGGAGTGCTGTTATGGTTCACCTCTGCTGGGTAGTCTTGGTTGCGTCATCGTGCGCTCCTGCTTCTGCACCCCCCGAGTCGGTTCGAAAACTCGTTGACAGTCGCCGTCAACTCGTGTCGGGCGTGGTTGAGTGGACGTGTGTTGACCACGTCCGACTACCGGGGCGCGCACTAAGATTCGTGTCGCGCTACGCACGGAACGGCGACCGTATTTCGAATGAACTCGGCGACGCCGAAGGATGGGTGCACTTTATTCCAGGCGTCCCGCCGAAGCCGGTCGATAAATTTCCGCGATCATACCTATCCAATGCCATGGGGCGATGGCAAACAACCGGTACCGCGGTCCGTGCAGAGTGGTGGCAACCCGGCGAAATCGATCCAAACGCGACGCTGACTGCACAAGGCCCGCGCGGGGGCGAATTCCGCGACATCCGGGGACTCGGTCTCTATCCAGTCGCCCCAATTTTTTACGAACACGGGCCAAACACGATCTTTGTTGTGACAGAAAAGGGCGAGACTTCGTGGGAGGAATCCCATCGGGGCGACCTCGTCGAGGTCACGGCGCATACCGCATCGGGCGTGACACTGATCTGGTTGCTTGATCCGCAACGCGATTGGAATCCGGTGTCCGTCACTGCTCGCGCGGGCACCGCGGTAACCACGATGGAAAACCAGTTGGAGCGCTTTGGGAAAATATGGTTCCCCGTGCGGTCGGAAATACTGTTCGACGGCGCGCCGCGTATGACTTGGACGGTCGAGACGGCGGATTTCTGTAGCAGCGACGACCTCAAAGCATTTACTTGCGCCGATATCGGCATCGAGGCTGGGTTTAATGTCATTCCGCGAAATGTGCCTCCCGAAAAAACCGAGGTGCTGTTCTGGAACGGGGACGCACTGGTCGCGAAAAATGATTGGCTGGAAGCGGTGCGCAGCGGAAAACGCCAGCCCGGGCCAAAAATCAAATGGAAGTCGGAATCCGGCGGCGGAGACAGTCCATACTTGACTCCTGAGCAGCGCGCGGAGCGAGAAGCGGCCCAGAAGCGCTTCGAAGAGCGCGATCGCGGCATGGAGCCGCTTACTGCCTGGGAAAGATACGTCGCAGAGTTCGTGCGGCGCTATGACCTCAACGATGAGCAATCGCAGCGCGCCCAGACTGTTCTACATGATTGTGAATCGGACGCTCAAAAAGTCTTGGCGCCGAAACTCGCGGAACTCAGCCGACTTCAGGCCGACTACGATGCCGCGGCGCGCAATGGTGACACTAACCAACAGATGCAAAAGGCGGCAGCGATCGCCGAAATCAATCGCCCCTTGGATCGAATTTTCGAGTCGTCGCTCAAGCTGCGCCTCGAGAAGATTCCGACATCCGCCCAACGTCGAGCGGCTGAAGCTCACCCAAGCTCGCGGCCAGCGACGCAGCCCGTAGTCTCTGCACCCACCCGTGACTAGGCTCGCGTGATTGTGATGATGTACCAGCCTACTTGGGAAGAAGCCGGACCGACATGCGCGTCAATTCCGCCTCGCGCCGATAGGGCGGGAAATAATGCGTCTCGATCCCATCGACGATGAATCCGAGCGATTCATAACAGCGCACCGCTTCGACATTCTCCGCGAACACGACCAGCGTGACGCGCGTCGCATGGAGGCGTTCGAACGCGCGCTCCAGCAGCAGGCGCGTCAGCTCACGGCCAAGACCGCAGCCGCGCCGCGCCGGATCGACAATCAGGTGGCCGAGCCAATATTCGCTGCGGAAGGTATTCAGCAGATTCAGCTCGCCATAGGCCAGCGGACCACCGCCGTTTTCACGCGTGAGCATCAGCGGAAACGAGCCGGGCACCTGCCAGGCTGCGATGCGGCGCGCCGTGATCGGCGGCGGAGTGCGCGGCGCGAGCCAATAGGCCTCGGTGGGATTGCTGATCCAGGAGGAGACGAGCGGAGCAAAGCGGGCGTCGAACGGCCAGAGACGCACCTTGCCGCGCGGCGAGCGCCGGGACGGCGGCAGCGGCGGCGAGTTGTCGCGCGCGACGAATGCCGGATAATGAGCTTGCGGCATCATGCGTGGAAACGCCCGACTGGTGTCCATGCAAATGGTAGCACGACGGAACGGGGCATGTCAGCGGAAATCGCAATTCCCGGCACATTTCGCGGCTACCCGGTGAAAGTGCGGAACTTCGAGATCGGCAAACGCGAATTCAGGTTGCTCGGACCGGCCAACTACGAATGCCTGATCGACGAGCCGGCGGTTGTGAAGCGGTTTGAGAAGGACGAGTTCCTGCCCTATTGGGCGGAATTCTGGCCCGCCTGCGTGCTGCTGGCGGAGCAGGTGGCGGGCTGGCCCGCGGTGGAAAGCGCTTCCGGCGGGCCGGGCGGCCGGCCGCGCGTACTCGAAATCGGCTGCGGCCTGGGGCTGCCGTCGATCGTGGCGCTAGCGCGTGGCTATGACGTGCTCGCCTCCGACTACGACGATGATGCGCTCGCGTTCGTGGCGGAAAGCGCGCGCGTGAACCAGCTTCCTGTGCCGACGCTGCGATTCGTGGATTGGCGCGAGCGATATGACGACTTGCGGTTTGATCGCGTAATTGCGGCCGAGATCCTGTATGAACGGCGCAGTCTGGGCCCGATCGCGGAGTTTCTTCGCTATCATCTCCGCCCCGCTGGCGAGGCGCTGCTCGTGGATGCGAATCGGCCCACGGCCGACGCGTTTCCGGAAATCGCGCGGGCGGCCGGCCTGCGCGTCGAAGTCTCCCCGCTGGAGGGCACGGCGGGTGGAACGACGGTGAAAGGGCGTTTGATGCGCCTCGCGCACGGCTAGCGGCGCGGCGGGCGCACTGTGGGGGCGACGTGTCAGACGAACAAGCGAGAATTGATGCCAGCGCTCCCCTGCCGCGCCTGCTCGGCGAGTTCGAGCTGCTCTCCGGCTCGATCAAGGGCGAGTACGAGGACTTCTACGTCGACGAGATTCCGCTCTATCCCGCCGACGGGCACGGCACACATACGTACTTTCTGGTGGAAAAACGCGGCCTGACGACGCTCCAGGCGATTCACGACATCGCCGCGGCCCTCGGCGTCATGCGCCACGACATTGGATACGCGGGCCTGAAGGATGCGCGGGCCGTCACGCGCCAATGGATGTC
>JBGAJB010000351.1:0-3210 GCA_044225155.1 Phycisphaerae bacterium
GGCTTTTTTTTGCCGGGTGGTTCCACATCGGCATTGCAATTCACCGCGAATCCGGAGGCGTCGACATCCGTCACCAGAGTGGAATCCGGCGTCAATTCCATTTCCTTCTTCACATCGGTGAGAGCGTTGCCGCTCCAGATCGTCCCGGACGCCTTGCGCAGCTGGAGCGCGAGGGCATCGCCGGTGAACTGATTGCCGATGATCTCGTTGCCGTCGCACTCCGCGCCGTTCGCCCGCACCCAGGGCGTCGCGAGCAGGCCGCGATCGTCGTCCCACCAGAGGTGAACGCCGACCGCGTTTTTTTTGAACTCGTTGCCGATGATGAGATTCTTGCGGCCATGCTCGATGTTGATGCCGCCGCGTTCGAGTCCGTATGCCCCTTCGCCGTTGTTTTCGAAGTGATTGTTGCAGATCGTATTGTTCTGCGAATATCCGCCCCAGATGCCGCAGATGGCGTTGCCGACGAGACGATTCCCCGCGATGAGGTTGTCGAAGCTGAACGTGAGTTCTAGCCCATGCGCGGGGGCGTAGGAGAAATCGTTGCCGATGAGCTTGTTGCCGCGATTGCCGCGTTTTCGATAGCCTGCGGCCACATCGTCGGGCACCTGAATCTGATCATCGACGTTGTCCTTCCCGGACGCTTTCTTCAGCTTCTCGCGCTCGGCCTCCAACCAGTCTTCGCCCAGCGCTTCGCGGCCGGCGAAGGCGAAAAACCCGTCGCCGCCATGCGTGGCCGAGTTTTCGATCAGCACGTTGTCGATGTTCTGTTCGAAAAACAGGATGCCGGCCGAATCCTGGCCGCGGTTGTAAACGCCGTGGCTGTAGCCGCGCACACAGAAATCAAGCGCGTTGCGGCTGATCAGATTCCGCTCGCAGCGCCACATCGCCAGCCCCCAGCCGGAGAGGAACGAAAAGTCGTTGTCGTAGATCTTCGCGTCGGCGACGCGGTCAAGAATCAGCCCGTTCTGGCCGTGCCGGGCGCGGCAGTCGTGCACGGTGACCTTGGCGCTGCGCTCGATGCAGATGCCCGCGCCGTAGTTCTTTCGCCACTCCTGCTCGTCATTTCGATGGGGCCAGAGCCAATCCGAACCATCTTCGGCGCGCGGCGTAGAGCGTAGATGTTGCTGAAAATTGCCGGAGACATCGCAGCCGTCGAGGGTCAGCCCGTCCGCCTGCGTGGCGAGTATTCCGACCTTGAAGCCGGAGAACGCGCCGCCGCGGAGTGTGACGTTCTTTCCGCTGACGCGCACGCCGACGCCCGTGTATTGATCGGGAATCGGGCCGACCGGAGAGCCGCGCAGCGCCTGGCCGGTGAAATCAACCGTGATGTTCTCGCCCGCGATCTGGATGACGCCATCGCCGTTTGTGTCGGGGACAGCGCGCGCGATTTCCACCCGGCAGGATCGATCGATGCGCACATCGTCACGGTCAACGCGCACGGTCGGCAGTTGGTCTTGAATGATGGACGCGAGGAGAAGCAGCCAGCCCACGAGTCACCTCCGTGCCGAGTTGTTCCACTGGATCGCATTGTGCCCGAAGACGGGACAACCGTGTGCTCAACTGCGACCCTTCCTAGCTACGGCGTTTCTCCGAATTCGATACGCACTGCTCGGGTTGCAGCTGATTTTGTGCTTGTTTGGGCCGCCCCGTCAGGAGGCGGGGAATGGGGCATGATTCTCGGCTCGCACGAAGTGTTACGCCTCTCTCAGCAACTCGTCCAATGAGATGTCCAGCGCGGCGCACAGCCGCGCGAGCGTCCAGTTGGATGTCCCGGTTCGGCCGGTTTCGATTTGCGAGAGCTGCGACGCCGCCAGCCCGGCTTGCTCGGCCACTTCGAACTGCGCCCGCCCGCGGGCCTGCCGGATGGTCTTGAGCCGCGCCCCGATGCGACGATTCAATTCCGCTTCCGTGCGGCCGCGAAAGCCCAGTCGCGTGGCGCATTCCGTCACCGCCTGAAGCAATCTCGGAGCGTCAATCGGCTTTTCCAGCAGGGCGGCCGCACCGGCTTCACGCACACGCAGATTCTCACCCGGTTCAGGGAACGCGGTGAGCGCGATGAGCTCGATCCGCGGCGCGGCCTCGCGCAGCGCCCGCAGTGCCGCCGGGCCGTCGATGCCCGGCATGCGCATGTCGATCAGTGCGATCCGCGGCGCGGGAGTCGCCCGCGCGCGGCCGCATGCGGAAGCGAGTGCAGTGAAGGCTTCGGCCGGGAAGGAATCGGCGATCAGCCAATCCGCGAGGCGTCGCGCAAGCCGCTCGTCGTCATCGAGAACCAGGGTCGGAACCGGAATGACGTCCTTCATCGCGCGGCATTCTCGCGCGAGAAAGGAGTTTTGCAACGCGGGGGGCCCGCCCACTCGCTTGCTTGCGCGTGCCCGAACTAGCAGGACGTGCCGAAGGCGCTCAGGATCACGCCGAGATCGCTGAGATCGACATCGCCATCGCCGTCGAAGTCGCCATCAAAGGGCGTCGCGTCCGTGCGGCCAAAATTCGACAGCACGGTCCCGAGATCGCTCAGATCCACGTGGCAGTCGAAGTTGATGTCGCCCGTCAACACGAGCACCTCATCAAAGTTGACGTTGTCGACGCCGACGTTCCAAGTGTTCCCGATCTGCAGTTTGAGCCGCCCGTAGTGGTAGATCTCAGGCGAATAGTGCGAGTGCATCTGATCGGCGCCCATGATCGTCGATGAGAGATCGGCGATGATCGTGTTATTCGCGTCGGCAAAGTAAATGGGCTGGTTGATTTGATCCGCCACGAAACCGGCGGCGTCGAACGAGTGCACGACGACCGCGTAGCCAGGGTGCGGCACGAAGTCGAGTTCCAGCATCGCCACCGGTCCCAGACCGGCCCACGCCACGTGATCAAGATCGCCGTACCCACCGCCCCAGACGCCCGCGCCGGTCTGCGCGATCGGCAGACGCGTCGCCGGGTCGAGCGGGTAGTACTCCATCTCGACGTGCGGAGTCCACGCGTTCCCCATGCCGTAGGTGTGACCGACCGCATCGGGCGACATCGAAACGTGATCGCCGTAGTCGGCGAAAAGTGCCCCCGGGGCGATTTCGCTGTCGAAGTTCAAGATCGTCGCGGACGCGGTTGCGATGAGGATCACCACGCTCAGCGCGGCGAGATTGCGCTTCATCAGATGCTTCTCCTTCAAGAAAATGACTGAGCCCATCTCGATACTAGGCCGCTCGGCGGCCGGGGACC
>JBGAJB010000018.1:0-26201 GCA_044225155.1 Phycisphaerae bacterium
GTCACGCACCGCGATGGGCTGACTCTCGGTCGTGACCCACCGCGGCGTTACCATGATCGGGAGCCGTTCGACAAGATAGCGCAGAATCTCGAACGATGCGGAGCCGGATCCGATGATCATCGCGGCTCTCAGCACGGTGACCGGCACACCTGTCGAGGCCAGTGCCGCCTCGACCTCACGGCGCGACGTGAGGTGCTCGCTTAATCCGTCACCAATCTCGCCGAGCCCACCCAGGTAGACCATGCGGCCGACGCCGGCGGCTGACGCGGCTCGGGCGAACGCCGCTGCCAATTGCTGGTCTCGCGCCCGGTAGTCCGATCCCACGGCCATCATGGAGTGGACGAGATAGTACGCCGCCGTGCAGCCGCGCATGGCGGTGGTCAGACGGTCCCCGGATTCTAGGTCGCATTCGAGGACTTCGACCGACGGGTCGGCGGCCCAGGGCCGGGTGTCGACTTTTCGAGCGCAGCGGACCAAGCACCGCACGCGATATCCGGCAGCAACCAGGCGAGGAACAAGCCGGCCGCCGATGTAACCGGTCGCACCAGTCACCAGAACGAGCCGGCGCTCGGGCGCAATGTTTGCTTCATCAGCCAAGCATTAGCCTCGATACCGATCCCACGGGCCACGCGACCGCTGCCGCGTCAATGCACGGTCAACGATCCGCTGGTTAGATCCGGGCCACTCCAACGGATCCCGGCTTGGCCTCGACCGAGTTTGGGCCGATACGTCGTTTGCACGATCTTAGAATGCCGGTTCAGCGGGAAAAAGCGAGTCTCGATTCGCCATGAGTTCCTCACAAGTGTCCATGTCGGCTGGGACCGGTATCAGAATGATCGGATTCAGGCCGGGATCACGCCGCTGAGGCGGGTTGTTAGGCGTGTCCAAGATCGCGAGTGAAGCTCCGATCACGAGTTGCTCCGAATCGTCGATGACGCTGCCTCGCAGACTGCCATCGGAATAGAGTGTCATTTCGTTTGCGAATATCTCGCGCCGAGCAATATAAATCTCTCCGTCAATCAACCCGAACAGCTTCACAAAGACGGTCACACCCGGTTTGCCGTCATGGTCGTCGTCGCTCAGCAGAGGATCGTTGCGATCCATGGAAAGGGGAACGTTCGGGTCACCGTCGATGCCATTCAGTGTTGGAGTCGCGGGACGCCGCAGCTTCCACACCCCGTTCTCCTGAAAAACGTCAACAATAGCGCCCGGAGGCTGAATGGCCTGCGTGGCCGCATCCGAGAAGATCGTATCGAAGTTCTGATTGGCGATGTACTCGGCGTGGCAGAATCTGTCGTGCGCGACCAGCTCTCCATTCTCAATTACGAGGTCCGTGAAGCCATACGAGATGACAAATGTAGCGAGCGGGCCATTGGCCGTCTCGCCCTCGTATGCGACGATGTCATAGTGGGCGTAGTGTCCCACCATCGCCGCCACGGCCTCTTGCTTGGTGGCGGGCGCTACCCAATTCGGGTCGTTTGTGGGCGTTTCATACAGCGGACTCTCCGGCCAGGGCTGCGGAATCGAGCATCCGGAAAGCAGCAGAAAAACCGCGGCAAACGCGCTACGGATCACGACGGGAATAGGTGACGTAAACATTCGAGATCTCCTGCCTCGCGGCAAATCCGCCCCAAAAAACGCCCGCGCGCAGGCCATACACCAAGGACGGGGGCGGCGGGAACGTTTCTAATTAGTACAGGTTCGTCTATTTCCACACAAAGGCCGAAATACCACTCAAGTCGCGCACGAATACCATCTGGCCGCAAACAGCGAGATGCGCCCAGGATTCGGCGTTTGCAACCTCCTTTCGATCGAGCAACCGAAATTCCTGCGGATCGGCGGCAATCAGAAGCAATTCTCCGCGTTGATCCAGTGCCAAGATATGGTCACGATTGGCGACCATGCTCCAGTACTCGCCGAACGGGCTAGTCCGCCAGGTCTCATTGCCCGTGTTCAGGTCGAGGCAGCATGCTCGCCCATTTCCAAGATGCAAGTAGGCATAATGGTCGATCACCACCGGCGAGGACATGTAACCCTGAGCTTTGGCGGTCCAGGCTTCTCGCACACGCGGCGTCGAGTCGCCCTTCTCGATTCGATAGAAAAACGTCTTGTTCTTGTAGCTGCTGGTGAAGATCCCATCATCAAACACCGTCGGTGTGACGATGTTCATTCCCCGGAATGAGGGCACTACTTGCGACCACAACACGTCGCCCTTTTCAGGAGCGACGCCCGCGAGCTTTTCGCGCATCTGCACGACAAGTTGCGGTACCCCGTGGATCGTCGCCGCCACGGGAGACGAGAAGGCGCTGTCCATTCCGCCGCCGTCAACGAGCGCCCTCCAAAGGATTTCGCCCGTGCGCTTATTCAGCTTGACGAAGCCGCCGCCGGCTTGAGCGTACACGTATTCCCCAATGACGAGCGGCGAGGAGACGAAGCCAAACGACGGCGCCGGCGTGCCCAGCACGGCCGAAAAATCAACGCGCCAACGCTGCGTCCCAGTCTCGATGTCGAGGCAGACCAGCACATCTCGCATCCCGGCCACAAACAGAGAATCGCCGTCGCACGCCGGCGTCGCGCGAATCCAGTCCCCGTTCCTTTTCGCAAAGAACGGGACGCTCAGCGCCCCCTTCCATTTTGTCCGCCACAGTTCGCGCCCGGTCGCACGGTCCAACGCCCGCACGACCTCATCGGTCTGGGCCTCGGTTTCTGTGACGAATACGCGCTCCCGCCAGATGATCGGACCGCTATAGCCAGGGCCAAGCGCGACCCGCCACGCCCGTGTCAGTGTCGCCAAGTCCTTCGGCCACGGCGGCGCATTCGGAAGCCGGGAGTCACGCAAAGGTCCGCGCCACTGCGGCCACGTATCGTCATTCGGATCGCCCCCGTAGGCCGCCGGTGCCAGGACCAGCACAAGCAGCGCAATGACGCGCGGCATGCGATGCAAACCAAGGGATGACTTGGGCCGCTGCTGGGCGTTGCGCTTCAAGGCGATTCCTCCGGAAATTGCGGCATCAACTCCAGGCGGGCCGGGTCGTAGCCCTGATCGGGAAGCCGTGCCAGAATGTCCTGGTATGTCGCGTCGTCGAGCATCGGAGTACGGCTGAGGATCCAAAGCGTGCTGCGGGTCGGATCGCCGACCACGGCGTACTCATAATTTTCGCCCAACTCGAGAATCCAATACGGCGCGCCAAACGGGTAGAAGAAATAGACCGTGAGCTTGGCGTTGGTAGAGGGATCAGCCACCGCGGCAATCCCTTCAATCGTATTGGCGATTGCTCCGTCGGCCGCTCGGCAGGTATTAAAGACCCGGACGGTTCCGTCATCCTTCAACGAGTATTCCGCCGTGACGCCGTAGCATCCGTTTTCAAATGGCACAGGATACTTGGCGATTTCGTACCACTTGCCCATGTACTTTGCGATATCCACATTTTCGACTGTTGCCAGCGGGGTCGCGACGCCGTCCGACGTAAGGCCGCAACCTGTCAAGGATGCCGACAGCACCGCCACTGTGACAGCGACCGGCGCTGTTCGAAAAAGGATCGGGACTAACTTCATGCGAGCTCTCCTTGCAATTTTGCTGCCTAACTTGTAAGAAAAACCATCAACCAACTTCGAGTAAATGACATCGGTTTCCCGGGCCGGCGCTGCCGGTCATCGCGGACGAACCGGAATCTGCACTTCCGACCACTTGTCCGACGACCCCATTTCGGGGCCGTTGTAGAACAGCGCTCGCGGTTCGTCGGCTTCCGCCCACTGTGACTGTTGAGCCAGCCAGCCGCGTAGTGAGACAACACCGCTTTTCACACGGCTCAGCTTGTAGTCCCCGCGCATTCCAATGGCGATCACCGTCATGGGAGGAACGTCTTCAACCAGGATGCGGTCGTCCTTAGAATCCGCGCCGTCTGGACCCATATCCGGAGTGCGGTACACAAATGACATGGTCCACGCGGTTGGCTTCTTTGTGGCCTCGGCATCGAGACCGTCGTAGTTCATCTCGACCGGCGACGTCATGGCGATCTCACGCCGCTTGATGTGATTGAATAACGGGAAGAACGCGAACGTCATCCCCCAATCAGGCGTCATCGTTCCGCCGATTTCCGCGCGACGCACGCGCGGATAGTGCTTCAGCTCGATCGCGCCGGGCGGCGTCGGCGCGGGATAGCCCTCTGGGAGAGGCGTCGTGATGCGGCATTCGCCGCTGCGATACTGGCCATCCACAAACTCGACCTTCGTTTCTGAATCGCCGGCGACACGCACAACGGCTCGTTCGCCCTGACTCGCCACTCCCGTCTGGGCCTCGAACGCCGTTTCGTTGATGCTGACCGCCGAATTCGTGCCCACTGCCGGGTCGCCAGCCTGTGAAGGCGGACGGTAAAGGCTGCATCCGGACAGCGTGACCGCTCCGGCCGCGAGAATCCCGCCTGTCAGCAGAAGAATTCCAATAGTGACGACCGACTGCATTTGAACTCCGCACCGCTGCGTTAGGTTGGCTGACTTGCCCGTCCGGCGTCGTCCGAATGGCAAGGGAACGCTCAGCTCAATCGCCTGAGCGCCCCCGATCGCGAATCGCCGGCGGGCGATTCTTATGCCATGGCCGTTTGCAGATTCCAGCGCTTCTGAATCGCCTTGAACGACAACCCCTGATAGACGGCCGACAGGCCGACCAGGATATACACGATCTTCGCCGGCACCGATCCAGCGCCCAGGAGCGTCGCCACGAGGTCGAAATTGGCCACTCCGACGAGTCCCCAGTTCAGGCCGCCTACAACCAGCAGAACCGCTGCGAGCACGTCTAGCTGTTTCATGAGCTGCATCTCCTTTTTTTCACGGTGGTTACGTCAGCGGGGCGTCACGATCCATCCGCTCTGAAATGGGATTCGCCGGCCAGGTCCCGCCGGATTCAGATTGCGCAATTTTCCGCGACGGCCAGCGGCAAAGAGTGAAGCGCTCGTGCGACAGCGGTTTGACGAGTAAGTCAGGCCAGACGATTTACCGGACTAGGCGCTGGCCGAGTTCGACCGCAGCGGTGGCGTTTCTTGCGTGACCGTCGGCGCCTAACTCCTGCCACAAATTGGGAATGAGATTAAACGGCGGGCCGCCGATGATGATCTTCGTTTGCGCGCTGCCGGGCTCCGCCCGCGCAGCCTCAATCAGCTCGCCGGTATCGCGCAGATGCAGGAACGTGCTGGCGGATATCGCGAGGAGATGCGCATTCCGCTCACGAACTTCGCGCACAGCCTCGCGGGCCGGCAGGTTTGCGCCGAGGTACGCAACGTCCCAGCCATCCAGCGCGAAACAATCAGCCACCATGCGAATACCGATCTCGTGAAAATCGCCGCCGACGGCGGCCGTCACGACGCGAAGTTCGCGCCGCTTCGCCGGAGAAGCGTTCGCACGAAGTCGGGCCATCAGCTCCTGGGTGACGGCCGTGGCATAGTGTTCGTCCGCAATGGAAACCTCTTGGCGATGCCACATACGGCCGAGCTCCGCTTGGGCGGGCTGCAAGATCTCGGCGTAGATCTCAGCGAGCGGGACCCCTGATCGCGACAATCCCAGCACAAGCTCGATGCCCTCGTCGCGTTTGGACGACAACAGGCATTCGAGGTATCGCAGCCTCACGTCGCGATGGCGCTGGTCGCTGTCGTCAGCTGACTCGGGCGATTGAGGTTGGTCGAGCGCCGCCAGCGCCGCATTGACGCCTTCGGTCGCGACCCGCGCAACAGGCGGCGGCAACTCGCCCGCGATAACCGCAGAAAGGTGGTGCAGACTCGCCTTAAGATCCTCCACGCGTCCATCGCGCGTGGCGATTGCTTCGCGATTCCAAAGAACGCTTGCGGAGAATACGTCGGGGCATCGCACCGCGACGGCCTGTGCGAGGTACGCGAGGCGGGCCTCCACGTTGGCTACCCAGTCGCCCTGCCAACTCGCGCCGTAGCGAAGCGGCAAAGTTGTGTCAGCCGAGGCATGCCGCTCGACGGTCCAGCGGGCCAGCGCTGGAAACCGCTTCGACCGATCGGCTGAGTTGTACGGCTTCCTTTTTCATAAATCATTCATTAGCACGAGGTCCGTCGTCATCCGGCGACGGACGCAACCACCAGCAATGGTCCAGCGGAAACCACGACTCCGCCTTCCTTTTCGAGCGTAATGGCAAAAACAGTCGGATGTCGTACCGGAAGTCGGGCGCGCATCGGAATCGTAATCGTTCCACCGCCGGGAGGCACATCGAAGACGCCGCCATCGACCGGATGCGCGTCGCGCTGCGGATCCACAATCCACAACTGGTACTGGCGCTGGCCGGTGTTTGCGGGCAGTCCGCTCAGCACCATAAAGCCCGCCTGCTCGGCGTCGCTCCAGACAACCTTGCCGGAAACACCACGAAACTCGTCGATTTTCGTGTTCCACGGCGCTTGCACCAAATCTGTGGCCCGCCCCACAAACTGCCGGTATCGCTCGCCAACCGGTTCTTCGCGCGCCGGCGCCCCCGTTCGCCACCAGCCGAGGACTGCCAGCAACAACGACGCGGCGACCGCCAGCCATCCCAGACGGCCGAATCGGACCGAGGGCTGCGGGGCCGCACGCGATATGAGACCCAAGTTCACCGTCGCCGATCCGACGTCCGCGCTCCCCCAGCGATCGGCAAAAAAATGTGACGCGTCTGAGCGGAGTTTGGCCCGCATCCGCGACGACAGCGGCTCTTCATTGTCGCCCATCATCGCCAAGGCCACCGCGGCGGCGGCAAGTTCCACTCCATCTCGCGGATGCGGATGAGCGCTCATCAAATGTTCCAGTTCGTCATGTTCAGAACCAGAAAGCCCCTCCGTGGCCTCGTCGGCCAGAAGCTGCATGAAACGCTCGTCCGCCGATCCGAACGCGTTCATGGGGTCACCTGTGGATTGACCATGTTCGGCGAGCGGCCTTCGATCAACTCGCGGACTCGGATCAATCCCCGGCGAACGTGTGTTTTCACCGTGCCGAGCGGAACCTGAAGATGATCGGCAACCCGCTGGTGTGACCAACCCTCGTATACCGACAGCCGCAGGATCTCCTGCTGCTCGGGTCGCAATTCGCGGATTGCTGCGGCCGCTTGCGAAGCCTCTTCGGCCAACTCAACTGCGTCGCGCTCCTGCTCGCCGGACGGCATGTCCACGTCCTCGACGCGCATCGACGGTCCCTGATCCGGCCGCCGATGCCGCCGGCGGCGGCTGTCGATCAGCCGCCGGCGGGCGATCATCGCAACGAACGTCGGCTCAGATGCGACGTTGGGGTCGAAGCGACCTGCGGATTTCCAAAGGTCGATAAAAACTTCCTGCACGCCATCCTCCGCATCGGCATGGGCGCCGATCAGCTTGCGCGCAAGGGACCAGATCAGGCCGCCGTAGCGATCGATGCACTCCTCGACGGCCGCCGCCTCGCCGCCCGCCACACGTTGAAGCAGGGTTTGATCCACGTCGTCTCTACGAACTCCGTCGGCCCGCTGTGCTCCACGAATGTGCAGGAGTTGGCCGCCTGGTGGCGCTCCGCGTCCTTGGCCTGCAGATCGACAACGATAGGGCGTCCCTGCGCCCGTGCCAAATAGTCGACATCTATTTCGTCCAATCGCTTGCGGCGGATTCGCCGACGATCGGCGAGCCACCGACCGGCCTCCCTTACGGGCGGCGTAAGAATCGCTGAATCCGACCCAGATCAGGGTGCGAAGAGCATGTCACGGGCGCGGCGTACGCGCCCACGCGGAACTGAATCAGAAAAGGACATCCATGAATCGAATTTTCACCGTTACGAAGTGTGGCCTGTTGCTGGGCCTGGCGCTGTGCGGGGCGCCTGTCAACGCCTCTGCCGACAATAAGGGCAAGAAGGACATCGTGGACACGGCCGTCGCGGCCGGATCGTTTAAGACGCTGGCCACTGCCCTGACGCAGGCCGGGCTGGTCGATGCACTTAAAGGCCCGGGCCCGTTTACCGTGTTTGCCCCGACGGACGAGGCCTTCGCCAAACTGCCCAAGGGCACGCTCGACGACCTGCTCAAGCCGGAGAACAAGGCCCGGCTGTCTGCCATTCTGACCTACCACGTCGTGTCGGGCGACGTGCCGGCCGCCAAGGCGCTGAAGCTGACGAACGCCAAGACGCTGAATGGTCAACAGATTGATCTCGTCGTCAAGGATGGTGGTTTGACAGTTGACGGCGCCAAGGTGGTCAAGACGGATATCGAGTGCTCGAATGGCGTCATCCACGTCCTTGACAGCGTGATCCTGCCCAGCGACAAGGACATTGTCGCGACAGCGCAGGGCGCGGGCACGTTCAAGACGCTGGTCGCCGCGCTCACGGCCGCGGACCTCGCGAAGGTCCTGCAGGGCGATGGTCCTTTCACGGTTTTCGCGCCGACTGACGAGGCGTTTGCGAAGCTGCCGCAGGGCACGCTCGATTCGCTGCTCAAGAGCGAAAACAAAGACAAGCTCGTTTCCATCCTGAAACTTCACGTGGCCTCCGGTCGCGCTTTTGCCGCCGATGCACTCGCTGCAGACACGATCACGACGCTCCAGAACGAGGTCGTCCGGGTTCGGATGGTGAATGGCAAGCCGCGCGTGAATGACGCCAACATCGTCAAAACCGATATCGATGCGTCAAATGGCGTGATCCACGTGATTGACACGGTCCTGATGCCGCGCGAATAGAGACGTCGGCGTGCGTGTGACGCGCGCGTTCCAACCGGGTGTGACGCTCTAAACGACGATGGAAAATACTCCCGGATGCCCCGCCCTGCAGAGGGGCGGGGCCTGCAATTGGAGGGGGCGACTCCGAAGAAGCGGCCCGAACGGGTCGTTACTTGGAGTTTGGCTGCGCCGCGATCGTGCCAAGTGCATGGTCGCGGCGTCTTTACTTCGCCGAATTCGCGCCGAAAATGAGGGGCGGAGGTTTTCGATGAGGCCGTCGTACATGAAACCGGTCGTCGGGATTATCGCACTCACTGCACGTGTCAACCTCCTGAGTGGATGGCTCGCCGCCCGCCCATGCGCTCATGCGCCATTGCCGCAGATATCGCGTCGGCCCCGCCCACAACATCTCGACCCTGCGTGCGGAGGAGCGCCGCTTATGTGCCCGGCGACTACGCTGTTGTTCTCCTTCAGCGCGGCTTCATGTTCGCGATCGCCACGGAACTCAAGTAACAGTGCCGCGGGCAGCCCGGAAGTTGAATTTGTTTGCAATTCAAGGATTTTATCCGATGGCTCTGATTAGTTCGCTGCTGATTCTTGCCGCAACCGGCCAGCCCGGGATCATCTGGTTCTACGCCGGCTTTACGGCCCTCATACTCGTCTTTCTTGCGCTCGATCTGGGCGTATTCCATCGCAATGCCCACGTCGTATCAGTGAAAGAGGCCGCCACGTGGTCGGCGATCTGGACCACCTGCGCGCTGGCATTCACGGTCTTTGTCTACTTCGGATATCAGTCGCACTGGTTGGGCCTGGGCCTGAGTGTCCCGGTGGTTGGAACGCCCGGCGAGACCATGATTCTCGACGGCGCAACCGCTGCGAAGCAGTACCTCACCGGTTACATCATTGAGTGGTCGCTTTCGGTAGACAACCTCTTCGTGATCGCGGTCGTGTTCTCCTATTTCGCGGTCCCGTCGAAGTACCAGCACCGCGTGCTTTTCTGGGGCATTCTGGGCGCGCTAATGATGCGCGGAGTCATGATCGCATTGGGCGCGGTGCTCATCGCGCGGTTCGGATGGATCACCTACGTCTTCGGGGGCTTCCTGATACTAACGGCGATCAAGATGGCCTTCGCGGGCGGAGAAGGCGTCCACCCCGACAAGAACATCCTGGTGCGCGCCGTGCGGGCGATCTGGCCGGTCACATCCCACTACGACGGGCAGAAATTCATCACGAGAGTCACCGGACCAGATGGCGTGCGCCGCCGGGCCGCGACGCCGCTATTGCTGGCCCTGATCGTGGTCGAGTTCACCGACCTGATCTTCGCGGTAGATTCGGTCCCTGCGATCTTTGCGATCACAGGCGACCCGTTCATCGTGCTCACGTCGAACGTTTTTGCCATCCTGGGCCTGCGGTCGCTCTACTTCCTGCTGGCCAACATGCTCGGCAAGTTCCGCTACCTCAAGCCCGCGTTGGTTCTGATCCTCGTGTTCGTAGGGCTCAAGATGCTCCTGGTCCACAGTGCGTTCAAGATCGAACCGGCGGTCTCACTCGGAGTGGTGCTCGGCTTGCTGGGCGCGGGCGTCGCCGCGTCGCTTCTGATCCCGGTCAAGCCGGCTGCGCCGCACGATACATGAGCGGCTACCCGCGCAGGAAAGCCGGGCCGAATTCGGTTGGCCGTCCGCGCGCAACGGGTCTTTGCAAACAAAGAGGATGAACTACGCGAATCCTGTATCGCGTGAACCTAGTCGTTCTCTCGCCCCAGACGCGCCAAGCGTGCGCGCTCGAGCCGCTGCTTTTCGTCATCAGAGAGCGAGGTGATGCCGTTGCGCGAAATCTTGGCCAGGATTTCGTCGATGTCGTCGATCATTTCCTCCGGCGGCGGACCTTTCGGTGCTTTCGCTCGCACGCGACGACGAATCGGTGGGCGGGCGCCCTGCTGCGTGCGGCGGGGCAGCGCCACGCGCGGAACCGAAAGGGAAAAGGCGATGTCGATGAGCGGACTGGCGGCCGCGCCGGCCACCAAGGCCGTGGCCGCCCGCTTGAACCAGCCCGACCGCCACAACAATCAGCGCGCCGAATAACACAATTCGCCGTACGGAAATCTCAGTGCCGAAGATGTTGAGCGCCTCGTAGCGTTGCCACTGCCATGCCGTAGCAGACCACGCCGCGATCGCGCCGAGCGGAGCGACGAGCTCATAGCTCGCGAGCGCCGGGCTGAGACGACCGAACGCGAAAAACGCAATACCGGCCAGCGCGTTCCCAGCCAGATAGCCCGCGATCATGCGCGACGCGCCGCTGTTTTCCTCGACGCGCCCCGCCAGCGACCAGATCGCCAGCAGCACGACGAGCATTTGCACCGGCCCCTTGGCGGCCAGCGGATGCAAGAGGATCGCGGCCGGATGGCTCTCTTGACCGAGAAGCACGAACCAGGTGGGTGCGACGCCTTTTCCAAGCACGAGGTAGCTGAAGACAACCCAGCCGACGAATTGCGCCCCGAGCAGCAGCAGTGTCGCGCGCGGCGGAATCAGGCTGCGGATCTGCGCGGATTCCTCGCGGTATTCGGCGCCTTGCGAATAGCTTCGATCTTCCCAGCCCATCGTGATCGCGCCGCCCCGCGCCTGCCGCCGTGTCTCCGTGACGCGCGAGCACCGTCGAGGACGCTCGCAGCGATTTATTCTAGCCCGCGGATACGAATTTCAGGCGGAAAAGTGTGAGACGCTGGGCACAACTCGCCGGGACCGTGGCCGACGCTTGCCCACGGACCTAATCGAACATGCGCGCCGGCTGGCCCGGGCGGATTGCAAGACGGTTCTCCGCCTCGCGCATGTCCATGATGGTCCATTCGGCCAGGCTCACGGCCAGATGAATCAACACAACGGCAGCGAGGGCGCGCGGCCGCGCGACGAGCCAATCGGCCGAGGCATGAGCAGCGCCCGACGACGATGAGCGGCACGAACGGGATCCAGAGCGCGGCGTTTCAGCGTTTGTAAATACGACCGTTCCGAGCATGACGACGACGCTCAGCAGCGCCGCAACCGAAAAAAGGCTTGCGAAGCGCGGCTGCGAATCAGCCAAATCTTTTTCGTGTGGGCGGCGAATGAAACAGACGAGCGCGGCAATCGCCATCAGCGTTCCCGGACCGGCGAAAAGGAGAAACAGCGGGACGCCCAAGAGTTGCCAGAACCAAGGCATGGCGTCCGGGCCGCGCGTCACGAGATTCTGCGCTGCTGCAACGGCGCGCATCGTGGCGATCCAATCGATGCCCAGCGCGGCCATCAGGCCGATGGTCAGCGCGGCCCCGATGCTGGCTGGTAACACGATTTTGAGCGCAACCGGCCGCCAATCGAATGACAGGAGCGTCGCGAACAGGACGACGGCGCAGAGCCAGATATGGATGAGACCCACATAGGCCACCAGCACGACCAACCCCCCTGCTCCGGCGGCCATCACCGCCGCGCGGGCGCTTGAACCAACACGAAGCGCGGCCAGCCACGCGAACAGCGGCAACGCGGCGGTGAGGAGCTGGACTGGGTCCTTTCCCGGCGCAAAGCCCAGAGTGGCCGGAGTGATTAACACCACGGTCGCAACGCCCGCGGCGAGCGACGGTGGCAGTCCTGAAAGTCGAGCGATTCCGTACCAAGCCGGCCACGCCGCCAACCACAGCGCATGCAGAATCAGCGCAAAAACAATTGCGCGCGTGACCGCGAGTCGATCAGCGACCGCCACTTCCGGATCGCCGACCCAGAAGTCAAACATACCTTTTGCAAGGCCGGGATTGGAGTCGAGTGTCGCGCGGACGCCACCCGCGAGCAGCGTCGTACCGGGGGGATTGCTCAGCACGCGCGTGCCGCGCATTTCCTCGCGCGGTGTGCGCGTGCGATCCGGAAAATCGGCCAGGTAACGCCCGACACCGCGATCAAGCATAAAGCGGCTCTCGGTCAGAAACGCGCCATCGTGCGAAGGCGAGTTCATGTTGAAATTGTGCTGCGACAGATATTGCGGCGGCGCGGCAAACGCCCAGATGCCCAGCGCGACAACGCCGGCGACGACGCAGACGGATCCAATGCGTCGGCGCGCGGCTGCCTGTGCGGAAATTAGCGCGACGCCCACCGAGATGATGACAGCACTCACCAAGGCCGCGGGCAACGCGACGGCGCGCACGGGCACGATCGGCGAATAAAGGTATGTGAATTTTCCGGGTAACCCGAGCGGAACCTTCCAGACATAGAAGGCGAGCAGCGCCGCGACCGGCAGCACGCCGACGGCCGTCAGCAGCCACCCAAAGCGGCGCATCAGCCGGCTGCTCCGTCACCCGTGCCCAACTCGCGGATGCGCCGCATGATCAAGTCGGCCGCTTCCTGCTGCGCTGCGCGGTCACGCTCACGGCCGCGAAATGCCGCCAAATCCAGCGGGCGACCGAAACGTACGCGCATGCGATGCCGCAGGAAGATGGCCTTGAATGGACTGTCGTGCGGGGTAGCGCCCGAGACATTTACCGGAATAACGGTCGCGCCGCTCCGCAGCGCCAGACTCGCGACACCTGTACGCACATTGGCCGGCTCGCCATCGTCCGGAATACGGCCCTCTGGAAACACGCCCAAAACCCCGCCGCGCTCCAGCACGCGCAGCGACTCGCGATAGAAACGCACGCCGGGGTTTGCACGGTTGATGGGCACGCAGTCAACCAGACCCATGAACCAGCCGGCCAGCGGATTGCGGTAGTACTCCTCTTCCACCAGCCAAGCCACCAGCCGGTGCGGCACCACGGTGATGATCGCGAGTGGATCGATGCCGGACGTGTGATTCGCTGCCAGGATGACCGGCCCGCTGGGCGGCACGGTGCAGATCCCCTGCCGCTGCACGTTTAGACGAAAACGTCCGTAAAACCGCGCGAAATGCATGACGGCGCTCACAACGCGTCCGTGCCGCCGGCCGCGCGAATAGATCGCGATGGCCCAGCCCGTTACGACGAAAAACGCGACGGACGTTACGGCGAGCAACAGAGGAATCTGCGCGTCAAGATTTGGGATGCGTGACAGGCCGATCGCGCCGGTGGCCGCCACCATCGCGCCCATCGTGCAGGTGTCCGAAACGCCGAACACGCGGCCACGGCGACTATCGGGCACGAAGCGCTGAAGCGTGGCCATGATGCTCACGAGCAGCGCCGCACCCGCCCCACCCACGCCAAAGAGACACAGCCCGGTCAAAATCTTGCCCAGCGCGAAGCTATGCACGATTGCGAGTGAGCCGATCCAGACACCAGCCGCACCGAGCGCTATCGTCACCGCCAATTGCAGCGGCAGCGCCGGCCCCAAAATCGTCATGACAGCCGCGCCGGTCGCGAGACCAATGCCCATCACGCCGCGAAATGTGCCGGCCGCGGAGTAGTCGCTGCCGAAGTAGACGCGCACGATGGCGGGCACGACGCTGATGACGACGCCGGCCGCCGCCCAAAAGAGCGTCCCGAGTGCGATCATCTGTAACACGCGTCGATGGCCGACGACGTAGCGAAAGCCCGAGACGATCGGTGCGAGAACGCCCTCCAGCTGGGCGTGCGGCACGGCTCGCGAGCGGCGCAGGTCAATGCAGAAGACGAAGGCGGCGCTCGCAAGAAACGTCAGGGCGTTCATGTGAAAATTCCACGAAGCGCCGAAATGCTTGAGCAACAGTCCGCCGGCGACGGCGCTGAGAATTGCCCCGATCGTCCCGAGCGCGCTAATCAACGCGTTGGCGCGCACCAATTGATCCTCGCGGATCAGCGTCGGAAGCATGGCCTGGCGCGCGGGCGAGAAAAATGCGGCCACGGCGCCGACGAGCCCGAGCGGCAAGACAATCGAAAGGTCACCCCAACCGTTCGCGTCGATGTGGCCGTCCGGCTCGAACCAGCGGGCCAGCGCCGGCACAATCAGCGCGAGATTCCAGACGATCAGCGCCCGAATCAGGTCGGCGACGACCATGGTCGTCCTGCGACTGAAACGGTCGCTCCACCAGCCGGCCAACGGCCCCAACACGACGAAGGGGAGAAAGAAGCCGAACGAGATCAACGCCTGCACGCGCGTCGCGTCGTCGCGCTCCATCGCATTCCGTTGTGAAAGCAGCGCAATCTCGCTCAGGTGATCGCCGACGGCCGCCACGCCATACCCGGCCCACAGGAAGACAAAGTTGCGATTGCGCAGCAGCCAATCCGGAAGCAGGACTGCGGAGCGCGCGGGTTGATTCGGGGAAGCGAATTCCACGGGCGGAAATCTATCGGCGCAACGGGCAAACGCGAAGCGTCGAGCTCAAGGCTTGATCAGGAAGGTGCAACTCCCTTGCGCGCCTTGAGCACGGCGCGAATCAGTTCCTCGGGCACTTCCGGCGGATCGCACCCCTTGCACGCGTCCTTGCCCAGCCGAATCGTTTCTTCGAACGAGCGCAAATAGCTCACGCAAGGCGGGCAGAGTTTCAGGTGTCGCTCGAAGGCCGCGCTCACATCCGGCGGAAGCGACCGTTCCAGATAGTCCGAGAGGAATTCCGAAAGCTCCCGACAGGTCATACATCCTCCCGGCGCAGCAGGGGGTCCACCAGCGTGCGAAGCGCCAAACGTGCCCGATGCAGACGGGTCTTGACGGCATTTTCGCTGATCTCGAGCAGGCGGGCCGTCTCCGCCGTGTCCAGTTCTTCGATGTCACGGAGCAGCAAAACGGTACGGAACGCTTCGGGCAATTCCATGATTTTTTTACGAATCAGGGCCCGCGTTTCCGTAGCGGCCGCCTCGTCGGCCGAGGTGGTCCGCCATTCGGCCGGCCACTCGGCGGGATGCCCATCATCCTGCCAGCGCGGCAGAAGCGTCTCGATGGACTGCTCGGGATGACGCCGCCGAGTGCGCAATTTCATCAAGGCGGCGTTCACCACGATGCGATGCAGCCAGGTGCCGAGCCGCGCCTCGCCGCTGTATGTGCCGATGGAGCGGACGGCCGAGAGGAGTGCATCCTGAAACGCATCGTTGGCATCGGACTCATCGGGCAGAAAACGCCGCGCGACCATGAGCAGGCGCCGACCGTAAATGCGGATCAGTTCTTCAAATGCGCGCTCTTCGCCGCGTTGCAGATCGGCGACGAGCTGCCGTTCCTGCGCTTCGCTCGGAGCATCCACGCGCGTGGTGGTTGTGTCCGTCATTGTGCTGGATCATAGGCGAGTCCCGGTCCACAGCGTGTCAGATTTCCGCAACCGCCGGTCGATGACGCGGTATCTGCGGACATGAACGGGCCCACTCCCGTCGATCTAAGTCAATCGCCGACTGCGCTGCGCCGCATGCGGAGCGGAATCACATGGCTGCTGGCAGGGCCGGCTCTGCTTCTCGGATTCGCTTACGTCATGATCCTTTCCGGGTTGGCACTGCCCGAATGGATCGGAACCGCCATCTTCGCCACATCCTTTTTGGTCGGGGCTTACGGGTTTTCCCTGATCTCCACGCCGCTGCCGGGCCCGAGAATCTTTCAGTGGCTGCGTCGAGCAGTTCGGAGCGGCGTGCTCGTCATACCGGCCGGTGGGTTCGTTTATCTCTACGCTTCGATGCAATTGCAAATCGGGACGTACTTGCCGATGCCGCTGTTGTACCTGGGGCCGCTGGCGGTGCTGGTGTGCTTGTGCCTGCTGCTGGCTTATCTACGAATCGTTGTATCACTGGCCGACCCGCGACAAAGCGCATTTCCGTCCGAAGCCACGCAATGGCTGGTCTTCGTTGGCAGCGTATTCTGCCTTTTTTACGGGATTTTCTGGCTCGATTGGACGGTGCCCGCGTTGATCCTCGCGCTTGCACTCGTCAATTCGCTGCGCTTGCTCTATCGCTGTGCGCGCACGCTGGATGCACTCATCGCACCCGAAAGCGAAATCGGAGGCAAGTCCGTTTCGGCGTAAACGCGCTGGGGCAGCAGTTCCAGCCATCCGGACCGCCCCGCCTGAGCGCCGCCCGGCAGGCCACCCTCGAGCGTGCGGGAGTTCAGCCGCCGGAGCAATTGAATGTCATCGGCGACGCAGCGCTCCAGTGTGGAGAAATCCGAGATGTCGCGCCGCGCAACGCCCCCGCCGCCGCTGTCAAAGCTTAGATCGCAGCGCACCGCGTCGGAACTGCCGCGCGCCCGCTGCCCCACCATGCTGCGCACGGCCTCGATTGCGCGCGACGCCCTGGCGGCGGCCGTATCGATATCCGAGGAGGGTTCAAACAGGAATTTCGCGAGCGGCACGCCCGAGCGATCGGTGAAATAAACGCGGTCCGCGCCGATCGTCGCGCACGGCCGGCAAGAGTCCTCGACGAGCGCGACGTGCCGCAGCCCGAATCGCTCGCCCGCGGCGCTCACGCCGCCGCGCACGCCAACGACCGCGCCGCGCTGAAATCCGCCCGGAAATGAACCGTCGAGTCGTTCCGTCCGCATCACGTGCAACTCATCGACGCGCACGCTCCCGCACTGCTCAGCGAGCACCGCGACGGCAGCCAATGCTTGGCGGTTGATCGGAAACGGCGGATTGTCGTCGAATTCGTAGGTGCAGACGCTGGTGTGATGAATGCGATAGAAAATGTTCGTACGGGCCGTGGCTTGGACGGCCGAGGCGTCAAACGCGCCCGACTCCGAGTGCGTCGGCCGCATGTGACGCAGGATTTCCGCGTCGTAATCGTCGCGATAGGGTCCGACCGGGCAGCGGCAGAAAAGCTTTTCCGCGGTATCCAGCTGCACGTGAACGGCGAGGCTGATTTGCGGATCGGCAGAGGTAGCGGCAGCTTGAAATTCAGCCATCGGGGTCTTTCCGTCCGCTCACGTCTTGCTCATCCACTGCCTGGGGTGCGCTCGATCCATGAATGATACAAGCGCCGACGCCTCAGAGTCCTCTTGATCCCACGCTCCCTCACGGTCGCGGCTCGGATCAATCAGTCCCGCTCAATGAGATACGGCTCGTCAGCCAATCCAGCACGCGGGGATAAACGTTTTCGCTCGCCCAAGGCGCGGCTTCCAACTCGCCATGAGCGATTGTGTCGAACGTCAGCATCGTTTTGTCCCGCGACGCGATCCGATCGTGGAAAACGGCACGCGTGACTTCGGCGACGGCGATGCGGTCGCGTCCACCGGCCAGTACCAGGGTGGGCAATGTCGTGCGATCGTAATAATTGCTGTAGACGTGCGGCGGTTCGCCGAGGCCGCTGACGAATTCGCCGGCGTGCACGCCGCGCCGCATCTGGCGCAGCACGCCGGCCTTCATGTCGTCGATCACAAATCGTCGGCCGCGCAGGATCACTTCCGCGCGATGATTCGAGTGTCCGGTGAAGGTGCCGACCAGATTCAAACCCGCCTGCACCGCTCCGCTTTCGAACCGCCGGAACCAGTCAATCAGCGGCGCGGGCAACGAGTTCAGCAGCGACGGCGCGATGGGGTCCGGTTTCATCCATTGCAGCGAGACGCCGCCGGCCGAGTCGATCAGCGTCTCCAGCCAGCCGAGCCGTGCCAGCACTTCGAAGGGGAAATTCGCGTCGCCGCCGCTCCGCCAGAAATCCCGCAGCAAAGCACTCCAGCGCAAGCCGCCCTTTTCGTCATAGAGCGAGTGCGGCCATCGCAGCGCGGCCGGAAATTCGGCGAAGATCGCACCGGCGAGCTCCGATTGACGGCGCTCGGCGACGGCGGAATCGAGCGCGACACACGGCGCGGCGTGCGTGCCGGCGAGCACCGCGCCCTGCACATAACCGGCGAGCGTCATCGCCCCCATGCTGGCGCCGATGACGAAGGGCTTTCGCCGTGTCGTACTCAGCACGTGGTCGCAGACAGCGGGCAGATCGAGCGTGACGAAGTGATCGACGCACCAATCGGTTTGACCGGGCGCGGGTGTGCTGAGCATGGCCGGCGCGCCGTGCCCACGCAGATTAACCAGCCAAATGTCGAATCCGGCGTCGTAAAGCAGCGTCGCGAGGCTGCGATACCGAAATTCCGGGCCGTCAAGCGATGGGAGGTCCCAGAGGTCGGCGTTGACGGCCAAGCCATGCAGAAAAATCACCGGAACGCCGCCGGCGCGCGGCTTCCGCTTGATGGCGATGCGCGCCCCATCGGACGTACTGACGTACTCGATTGACGGAATTTCCGCGTTCACGGAGTGATGCTCGGCCGGCGCAGGACGCTATTTCGCGTTACTCGCGCCCGACGGTCTCGTGCTCGCGCTCTTTCTGCGTCTGAGTCTGCTGCGAGACATCCGCGTTCGGCAGCTTCTGCGGCGGTGGACGCTGCTCGTCGCGCGTCTGCGTGGGTTCGTCCTCCTGGACTTCCTTCAAGCCGCGCTTGAATTCGTTGAACGCCTTGCCGATCGACCGGGCGACTTCGGGCAAGCGATTACCGAAGAGCAGCAGCGCGATGACGCCGATGACCAGCATGTGGAGCGGACTGAGGTTCATGGATTACTCACCCTCTTTTCTCGCACTCGACGCATCGCGGCCCGCCGGACGGCCCGCTTTTGGATTCATGCCTGATCCCAAGCCCGATTCATCCATGATGATTATAGCGGAATCCCCGGGACGCGGACCTCGACCCGCGCCACGGCGTTTGGGCAGCCACGATTGCCGGACCTGAAAACGCGATTTATCGTCCATTGGTCGCCTTGAGTCGCGATGATCCGGCGGCTCGCGATGGGAGGTCCGGCGGAGTGACGGTCGAGCGGCTAATCCTGGCATCCGCGAGCCCCCGCCGCCGCCAACTGCTTTCGCAACTTGCTACTCCCTTTGAAGTCTGCGTTTCGCCCCTTGAGGAACTTTCCGCACGCCCGGCGTCCGTCAGTCCGTCGTGCTGGGCGGAGTCGTTGGCGCATTTCAAGGCGAGCGCGGTGGCGGAAATCCACCCGCAGGCGTGCGTACTTGGCGCGGACACTTTGGTGGAATGTGCCGGTCAGGTGCTTGGAAAACCACGCGATCGGGCGGACGCGGAACGAATGCTGCGATTGCAAGCGGCGCGCGAGACGCTGGTGATCACGGGAGTCTGTTTGCTCCCCGCCCGGACGACGACTGACCGTCAGCGCGTGCTTACGCACGTCACCACCCGGGTCTGGATGCGCGACGACGCGCGCGTGCGGCGCGCGTATCTGGACTCCGGCGAATGGGAAGGCAAGGCGGGCGCATACGGCATCCAGGACGTCGGCGACTTACTCGTGGAGCGCATCGAGGGCAGTCATTCAAACGTCGTCGGACTTCCGCTCGAACTCGTGGCGCAAATCCTGCGCGCATTCTGATCGGCGTGCGCGGCGTCCGTAAATATCTACAGCGCGCCGCGCGCTCTCATAACGGCTGGTCGTGTCCGCCCAGCGCGGCTATAGTCGTGTCGTACTGCACGGTGCCAAAACCGTGACCGATGCATGCGTCGGGCGAATTAGGTTTCTGGCATCCTGGCGCGATGAAGAGCCACCTGTCGCGCGGAGGGACTCGAAGACCATGGCGTCCAGAGTCGAAACGGCGCTCGGTGATTACCTGCGCCAGATTAAGCAATATTCTCTGCTGACTCCGGACGAGGAGCGCGAGTTGGGCACGCGCATTCGCGCCTCGCACGACGCGGATCAGCGGCTCGCCGCGGGCGATTTGACTGGTGCGGAGTACAAGCGCCTGCAGCGCGACGCGGCCGAGGCGCGCGGCCATGGTTTCGTCGAACCTCCGGCTCGTGATCAGCGTGGCGAAGAATTTCCGCAATCGCGGCCTGCCGATGGAGGACCTCGTCAACGAAGGTAACGTCGGCCTCATGCACGCAGTCGATCGCTTCGATCCGACCGTCGGCTCGCGCTTCAGCACCTATGCCAGCTATTGGATCGATCAAGCGATCCGTCGCGCGGTGCAGGCGTCGTCGCAGATGATTCACATCCCCAGCTACCTGATGGAGCAGATCGGGCACATGAAGCTGGCGATGCGGCAACTGGCCGATTCGCTCGGACGCGAACCGTCCGTCGAGGAGTTGGCCGAGCACATGAAGATTTCGCCTCGCAAAGCGAGTGCGATCACGCAGGCCATTCGGGCGTGCGCCGCGCCGGCCCACATGGGCGTCGGCGACGGCGACGGGGCGCAGGCCACCGAGGCCCTGCCCGACACACGCTCGCCCTCGCCGATCGACGCGGTCTTCAGCGAGGCGGACGTCGATTTTGTTTCGCGCATCCTGTCGCAAATCACCGATCGCGAGGCGAAAGTCCTGCAAATGCGATACGGCCTCGATGAGAGCGGCCGCCGACTGACGCTGAAGGAAATCGGCGAACAGGTGGGGCTGACGCGCGAACGCGTACGGCAGATTGAGAAAGAGGCCAAACGCAAGCTCGAGGAACTGGCGAAGGAATACTTTTAGCAGCCAATCCCAAGTAGCCTGTGGGCCCCGGTTTTCAACCGGCGCGTCTCGAGTTCAGGTCATCCCTCCAATCGGCTAACGTGACGGCGCCCAGACGGCGCGGCGGGAGCCTCGCCCTCCCGGTCTCAACTGCACCAGTTTTTTCCAGACGATCAGTCGCACATATCCGTAATGCTCTATCCACACTCGCAGCACGTGGCCTTTTTCTCGTGTCGCGCTGCGACCGGCATGCGGCGCAATTCGCGCACGAACACTTCCATGTAGTGTTGCAGCCGCGCGGCCGGATCATCGAGCGTCCCGCCGAAAGCGCGACTGCGATCCCGATAGATGCGCCGCACTGGAATCTCGCTGATCCGCAGACCGGCCCGCACGCACGCCGGCCAGAACTGCAACGGAAACGCGTAGCCCGGCTCGTCCAATCGCAGCCGCCGCATCGCGCTGACGCGATGAGCCTTGAAGCCGCAGAACGAATCCGTCAGCCGCAACCCCAGCACCTGATCCAGAAGCTGGGTGACCGTCCCGTTGATCTTGCGGCGGTCCTCGGGCGGAGCGTCGTCTTCGCGATTGTCCTGGATGTAACGAGAGCCGCTGATCACGTCGGCGTCGTCGCGCTCGATCGCGGCCACGAACTCGGGAATCTGCCGCGGCTCATGCTGCTCGTCACAATCGATCGTCAGTACCCAGTCGTAGCCGTGACGATCCGCCCAGGCGAAGGCGTCGATGAGGCTTTGGCCGTAGCCGCGATTCTCGGGATGCGTGAGCACGTGAATCCGCGTGCGGCGGGCGAGAATCTCAGCCGTGCGGTCGGTCGAGCCGTCATTGATGACGAGGATGTCGTGACCATACTGGGCGACCCGGTCGAGCACGCCGGCGACGTGACGCTCCTCGTTGTAAACGGGCATCGCGATAAGCAGTTTCAAGCCGATCCTCCGCTTTTCGGTTGGAAGTAACTGGAGCGATTATAAGCGGCGCGCGGCGAGCGTCTCGACGAAGAGACAGATTTGAGGAGGCTCGATTCGAACCGAGCCGCGACCGGGGCACGATCGCTGAGAACGTCTCCGAAAAACCGAAACGCGTTCAATCCCTAGGGGCCGGCTGAGAGGTCGCGGGAGAGGGGGCCAGTAGTTCCCGGACCTTGCGCTCGATCTCATCCGGCTTGAGCAGCGAGGCCCGCACTCGAATCACACCTTGCTGGTCGATGATGAACATGCGCGGGTAGTAGAGCACGTTCCAGCGCCAGGCAATCTCGTGTTTGCCGCCGTCCATGATTTGCGGCCAAGTGACGCCCGCTTCCGCGAGCCGCTTTTTCAGAGCCGACCGGCTCATCTCGTCCGCGTTCACTCCCAGCAGCGTAAATGGCTGGTCGGCCAGGCGCTCGACCAACGCCCGCTCGCCGGGAAGCTTGCGGATGCAGTCATCTCACAAGAAACCCCAGAGATCGAGCACAACGACCCGGCCTCGATATTGGGAGAGTTTGATTTCAACGCCGTCGGGGTCCGTGCCGGCAATCTCCGGCGCGACTTTGCCGACCTGTAAATTCTCCAGATCGTAGAGCAGCGGCTCGGCGGCTTTGGCCGCCTTTGATCCGGCCGGCAGGTCGTGCAGCAGTCGCAGCGCGCGAGCACTATCGAGCGGCGGATGAGCCAGGCTTTCGACGCAGAGCGAATACCCGAGACCAAGTTGCGCCGAGGCTTTGAACTCCGGGTCGGTAGCGCGCTCGATCACACGCGTGTAGAACTCAATCATCGGCGTCGGATCGGTCAGCAGCCCGGCATAGCGCAGTTGCGGAAACGCTGCGCGGAACGCCGGCGCATCAAAATGATCACGCAGCAACGTGTCGAGCGCCCAGCGCATCAGCGGGGCCGGGTCGCCGCGATCGTTAGCTGTCATGACCGGCGCGTTCTCTGCCAGCCACACGAGCGGAGCAATTGCTTCGGGCGTGCCCGCCGCCCGCTCGGCCACGCGTCGCATCTCCGGGAAAAAGTCCGGCCCCGGATACGTCTTTCCGTCGTCAGCGCCCGGGTGGCGCTTCGCGTTCCACACCTCCACGGCATCGTCATGCCGCTTGAGGACTTCTTCAAAGGTTTGCGCCCCGGCCGGGCGAACGCCGGTGCAGGCGAAAATCGTGAGCAAACAGAGCAATCGAGGAAGCAAACGCGGCCTCCACATGGGTCGGGCTATTGCACAAGACGTTTGGCTTCAGAAAAGCCATTCAGAAATGTTGCGCGGGAACGCCGCCCCGACGGCGAACACGGACGGCCAATTATCATTCCGTAACGACCGAAGGCCGCCGAATAGGCCGGCCTCGGAACGAGTATCGACGCCGCAGGCCCCGTGCGGAGCGGCGACAAAAGGAATGACTGTGGACATCTCCACCGCGTCGCAAACGCCGTTCGCCGCGCTCACGTTCATCGCAGCTCCCGCCCTGCTCACGAACGCGACGAGCGTTCTGGCGCTCAGCACCATCAACCGCATGCTCCGGACGCGCGAGAGCATGCGCGAGTTGCTCAACGAATCCCGCTCGGTCGGCGCACATCCGGAAGCCAATCTGCTCGCGCGGGTCGAACGCGTCGAGCAGCAGGCCGGTTTGCTCCTCACGGCCATGCATGCGATCTACATCGCGCTGGCGTCGTTCGCGTCGGCCACGCTGGTGACGCTGCTCGGGGCCGGGCTTTCGACCATTGCGGGCGGGTGGCCGGCGATCATCCTGGCGACGATCGGCGTGCTGCTCGGGGCCGCCGGCGTGGGCGGGCTCGTGCACGGCTGCGTCAATCTATTCCGGGCAACGCAGATTTCGCTCGTGAATATTCGGGAAGAGGCGCGATTGATTCGAACTCGGCACGAGCGCGGCGCGGGCACGGGGAATTGAACGCACCTGAGATCGCCAACTACTCGCGATCCAGGCAATAGGTCATGTGATAAGTTCCGGATGTCGTGCGACTGCGGCAACGGCTCGGGCCTCAAATCTCCCAATTCGGCACGTAATTGCCCCCCGCATCCCGCTGCGCCGCCTTTGGCGGGCGGACTTTCAGCACCGGCGGCGTGATCGCCACCTGATGTCCGGGCTGCACGCTCTGCGTGACGAAGACCGAGCCGCCGACGACAGCGTTGTCGCCGACGACCGTGTCGCCGCCCAGCACGATGGCGTTGGCGTAGATCGTCACGTTGTTGCCGACAGTCGGGTGGCGCTTGTGACCGCGGATGAGGCGGCCGCGCTCGTCTTTGGGGAACGAGAGCGCGCCAAGCGTCACGCCCTGATAGATTTTCACGTTGTCGCCGATGATTGCCGTCTCGCCGATGACGACGCCCGTGCCGTGGTCGATGCAGAAGCTGCGGCCGATGCGCGCGCCGGGATTAATGTCGATGCCGGTGAGTTGGTGAGCGTGCTCAGCCATGATGCGCGGCATGAGCGGCACTCCGAGCGAATAGAGCTCGTGGGCGTAGCGGTGGATCGTGATCGCGATCACGCCCGGATACGCCAGGATGATCTCGTGCGTGCTGACGGCAGCGGGATCGCCGTCATAGTGGGCCTGAACGTCATCGGCGAGCATGCTGCGGACGGCCGGCATGCGTTCGAGAAATTGTTCAGCCAGTTTGACAGCCTGCTGCTCCGGTCCCGGAATCGGAGCGCCGAGAGATGCGGTTTGGTAATACGTTACATTTGCGGAGAGATCGTGGAGCCAGCCGCCCCCCGCGCCAGGCCAGGGTCGACGCGAAGGGATCCGCATGCAGCGGGCTTCCACTCCGTCGTTCGAAAGTTCACACCAGTCCGGTTTCTCGCAAACGGGGCACGGCTTTCCGGCAGTCACCGGGTAAAAGCCGCGCATCGCGCGGGGCGGCGCTTCCGCAGGTAAACCGGGCGCAGCGGGAGTGGGGTCGGATTCCAGGCGAGGTCGGAAATCCCGTCGCGGGGTCGATTCATTGAGCTCATCGCTTTCATCCTCGATCCCGAGACTTTGCGAAATCTGTTCACACAGTTGATCCCACAAGCGCGGGAGAAGATCGCCGACGTGAAAGGCGATGTTGTGCCGCGTCAGCCCGCGCCGCCCGATGTAGCCCGGATAGGTCAATTCGAGCAGCAGGTCGCAAATTTCGACGATCGCCACGCGCGACGGCAGATATTGGCGATCCATGTGCTGAGTGCGCGCGTCCGCCCGATAGCTGGCAACGAGCCGCTCGACGAGCTTCGGCAGCGCCGGGCCGAGGTCGTTGTAAGTCATGTGCAGCTCCACGGCGACAGGAACTACCCTCGAACAACAGTTGAGGATTGAAGTAAGGACCGCACGCGTCGGCGGTGCCTCAACCGTCCTGGCGGCCCGCTCATCCCTTTCGTACTAGCCATTCGCCATTCTCTATTCAAGAATACGGCACCACCCGCCCGCGCTGGTCGAAGCAGTGAATCTGCACCTGATCCAGTCCGTAGCCGGTCTCGGGCTTGATCGCGATTGCGCGGCCGTGCTTGGCCTCTAATTCGTGCAGCACGGCCCGCTTGCGGTTCTGCAGCAAGTATGCCACTTCACCCGAGACGGAAAGCTCGATGTTGCGAATGTGCTCGCGTGTTACAGCAAGCTGAATCATGCGCATCGCGTCGAGCGCCACGCTCTCGGCCGTTTTGATCAGCCCGCGGCCGCGGCAGTGATGGCAGTCCTGGTAGACGCTGCGCGTCAGGCTGGCGCGCTGGCGCTGGCGCGTCATCTCAATGATCCCGAATTGGCTCATGCGCAACACCTTGGCCCGCTCCTTGTGCTGCTTCAGGTTCTTCACCAGGCGCTTTTCGATTTCGCGGCGATGCGATTCCATCCGCATGTCGATGAAGTCGCAGATGATCACGCCGCCCAAGTCGCGCAGCCGGAGCTGACGCGGGATTTCGTCCGCCGCCTCGCAGTTGATCTTGAACGCGGTCGTCTCGGAATCATCTTCCGTGCGGAAGCGCCCGCTGTTCACGTCGATTGCGACGAGCGCCTCGGTCTGATCGATCACCAGCGAGCCGCCGATGCGCAGCGGCACATGCCGCGAATGGAGGCGTTCGAGCTCCGCTTCGATGCCGTACTGATGGAAAATCGGCGCCTGGCCCTCATAGACCTGCACCAAATCGCCGGCCCGCGGGCTGAAGATGCTCAGGAACTCGCGGGCGCGATCCGCGACGGTCGGCTGATCGACGATGATCCGCTCGACGTCGCTCGTGAACACATCCCGAATCGTGCGAATGACGAGGTCCGACTCG
>JBGAJB010000352.1:0-3162 GCA_044225155.1 Phycisphaerae bacterium
GTCGATCGGGACAACCTGTTCGTCACCGGCGGCAGCGGCGGCGGCGTCTTGACCTGCTGGATGGTCGGCCGCTCGCAGCGATTTCGCGCGGCCGTCTCGCAATATCCGGTCATCAACTGGTACAGCTTCGTGCTGACGTCGGATTCGTCGGTGTTCTTCACGCGCTATTGGTTCCCGGGCCCGCCGTGGGAACACACGCAGCATTACATGGATCGCTCGCTCACGTCGCTGATCGGACAGGTGAATACGCCGACGATGGTGATCACCGGCGAGGAGGATTGGCGCACGCCGATCTCGGAGTCCGAGCAGTACTACAAGGCGTTGAAACTGCGGAAAGTGGAAAGTGTGCTGGTTCGAATGCCGGGAGAATCGCACGGAATTCGACAGCGGCCCAGCCATCACGCGTCCAAGATGGCGCATGTGATTGGGTGGTTCAATAAGCACTTGTCCACAACGGCGAACTGAGCGCGGCGGCGGTTCCGCGGCGCGGACCTCTGAATCACCTCGAGGTAGTGGGTCAGTTTGCGCTTGTCCGAGCCGCGCCGTGAGGGAGCGGGGATCGGAGAAACCCTCTCGCGCTAGCCGAAAACCACTCTCCATTTCCCGCTTCCTGACCGCGACGGGACTGGACCCCGTCCGGCGCTCCTCTATCATGCGGAGTTCCCGTCGCGCAGGCGGGTGGAAGGGCCGCGTTCGAGTCGGCGAGCGGTCGGGGTACGGACGGCGGCGGGGCGGATTCAGGGAAGGTCATCGAACCATGCGGAAAATAACGCGCGCGTTTCGCGAGAACAGCCGAGTGCTGTTGCTCCTCTTCATGTCGCTCCTGCTCGTGATCTTCCTGCTCGGAAACGTGGTGGGACGCGGCAACCGCGGCGACCAATTCCGCGACGCGGAGATCGGCACGGCGTTTGGTGGCGAAAAGGTGATGCTCAGCCAGGTGAACCGCACGGGGGAAGACTGGCAAATGGCTGAAACGCTGCTGCCCGAGATGCGCGGCGTGCGCAGCCAGATCCCGTCGGACAACCTGCTCTATCTGCTGACGCGCGAGGCGGAGCTGGCCGGCGTCCGGGTGGGCCCGGAAGAAGTTCGGACGCACCTGGTCCAACTCGGCGACGCACAGAATTTCGCACTGGAGCGCTTCCGTCGTCAGGGGCGCAGCCTGGAATCGATTTACGAGGGCATTGGCCGAGCGCTGAGCGTGATGGAGTATCTGACGCTCCAGATCGACAGCGTCTCCGGCGACAGCATTCCGCAACTGAAGCACGCGTATCAGCAGCAATTGCAATCCGCCGTCGTGAATTACGCGGTGCTGGACGACAAGGCGTGGCTCAGCCAAGCGCCGGAGCCGACCCCGCAGGAGATTGAGGAGCATTTTGCCGAGGCCAAGGATCGCACGACGCAGCACTCAACGGATGCGATTTCCTTCGGCTATCGCGTGCCGGAAAAAGTGGAGATCGAATACCTGACGGTCGATCCGCGCGATCTGGTCAACAAGATGATCGTGCGCGATCGCGAGGTCGAGCGGTTCTACGAAGAAAACAAGGCCCGCTACACCAAGCGCGTCGTGCAGTCGCAGCCGGCGTCCGCGCCGGCCGGCACACCGCCCCCGCAGGCACAAGTCGTGCAACTGACGCTCGACGAGTGCCGCGAGGCCGTGAAGAACGATCTTCGTCAGCAGCGTGCCTCGGAAGAAGCGGGCGCGCTCGTCAACCGGATTCAGGAAGAACTGCGTCGTCCGTGGACGGCGCCGCCCAGCGCCGACGGAACTCGCCCTGTGCCGACCGCGCCGGCGCCGTCTTTCGAGGAACTGCGTGCGAAGTACTCGACGCAGTACCCGGTCATGTATCGCAAGACGAATCTTGTCGAGCGGCCGGAATTGATGCGCGATCCGGATCTCGCCAGCTATCGCGCGACGTTCGACCAGCGGCAGTTCGCGTTGGCGCAGCAGGCGTTCAACGTCGAAGGCTTGACCGACGGAAAGGCGGCGCCGTCGCTCCCGCTGCTGAAGCCGATGGAGCCGTCGAATGTTTTCGTGGTGCTGCACGGCAAGCAGCCCTATCAGTCGATGGTGTTTCGAGTCGTGCGCGCCGTGCCGGCCGGGCCGCCGGCTTCGCTCGACGACGTGAAATCCCAGGTGATCGACAACCTGAAACTGATCAAGGCCCACGCCTTGGCCGGTGAGTGGGCCAGGAAGCTGGCCGATGCGGCGCGCGAAAAAGGTCTGGATGCCGCCGTCAGTGACGCCGCCGAACTGAAGGCGATCCTGACGGCCGCCGACGGCCCGCCGGTCGGCACGCAGCCCACGACTGCGCCGGCCAAGGAATTCACCAAAGAACTCGGTCCGCATACCGAGGAAAAATTCACGCGGCGCTCGGCCAATCTCGCATTCGGCGTGCAAAACTCGAAGCTGCCGACGGAGATCTTCGATCTGACGCAGACGACCGCGACGACCGCGGCGCACACAGTCGTCATGCTGCCGGTGGCGGGGAATTTCCGCTGGGTCATCGCTGAGTTGATCAAGGTCAATCCGATCTACGAGGGCGAGTTTGACACGCTGCGCCCGATGGTGGCAGCCTCGCGCAGCCGACAGTTGACGCAGATGTTCCTCCAGACGTGGCTCGACCCGGCCCACATCGAACTGCGCACCGGCTTCACAGCCGCCGCGGGAGCGCCTTCGTCGAGCGGATCATGAGTGCGACGTACGAGTTTGGGACGATCGAGGCGCGCTGGCAGGCGGAATGGGAGCGCGCTCAGCTTTTTCGCGCGCCGAATCCGGGTGAGCCCGGCAGCGAAAAACCGAAGTACTACGTGCTGGATATGTTCCCCTACCCGTCCGGGGCGGGACTCCATATCGGCCATCCCGAGGGCTACACCGCCACCGACATCATCTCGCGCTATCGGCGGATGCGCGGCTTCAATGTGCTGCACCCGATGGGCTGGGACGCGTTCGGCCTGCCGGCCGAGCAATACGCGGTCGAAACCGGCGTGCACCCGCGCGTCACCACGCGGCGCAACATCGACACGTTCCGGCGGCAGCTCAAAGCGATCGGCTTCAGCTATGACTGGTCGCGCGAGATCGCCACGACGGATGAGGACTACTACCGCTGGACCCAGTGGATTTTCCTGAAGATCTACAACTCCTGGTACGACCCGGATCACCGC
>JBGAJB010000019.1:0-8530 GCA_044225155.1 Phycisphaerae bacterium
ATTTGAGTTGAGCACGGTCACCGAAGGGCTCGAACTGCCCGTCGCATTGGCCTACGCCCCGGACGGGCGGCTGTTCGTCGCGCAGGTCAGCGGCCAGATTCGCGTCGTGCGGCTCGACGGTACGCTCGAACCGGAGCCGTTCACCGAAATCAGCGTCTACGACGACAATGAAAACGGTCTGCTGGGCCTCACGCTCGACCCAGATTTTGCGAACAATCGCTACGTCTATGCGTTCGCGAGCGTGACTTACGAGAAACAGCAAATCATCCGATTCACGGACGTGGACGGCCTGGCAACGGACGCGCTGGTGATTCGCGACAACCTGCCCACGCGCGGCGTCTTCCATGCCGGCGGTGGCTTGAAATTCGGCCCGGATGGAAAGCTTTACTTCTCGGTCGGCGACAATTCGCAGCCCGAAAACGGCCAGGATTTGCAGACATTGTCGGGAAAAATCTGCCGCATCAACGCCGACGGCACGACGCCGACCGACAACCCGTTCGTCACGCCCACTGGCACGCCGCGCGCGACCTTCGCCCTGGGATTTCGCAATCCGTTCCGCTTCAACTTCGCGCCGGATGGACGATTGTTCGCGCTCGACGTCGGCTCCGACGGCGACGCGCGCCGTGAGGAGATCAATCTTGTACGGGCCGGCGGAAATTACGGCTGGCCGCTGGCGGAAGGGATTCAGGATCCGGTGGTCTATCCGGATTTCATCGATCCGCTTTACGCGTATCACGACGGCGGTTCCTCGCCGGTCGGCCTCGTGTACTACGACGCCGCGCAATTTCCCAGCGCCTATCGCGGTGACATCTTTCACCTGGAATACACGCTGAACCGGCTCTATCGCGTACGGCTCGACGGCGACAGTGTGGTCTCACACGAACTGTTTGCCGAACTCGACAAAGGCCCCGTGGACCTTGCGATTGCGCCGGACGGAACGCTCGTTTACTGCGAACTCTTTGGTGGCCGCATTCGCAAGTTGCGTTACGCGCTCGCACCGCTGGTGAGCGCCGCCGAGGTCACGGCCGAAGCTGACGGCGAGCCGATGATGGGCGGCCTCTGCGGCGGTGGAGTTCTCTTTGGCGGGCTGGGGCTGGCTGTCGCAAGTCTGATCCCGCGAAAACGCCGGTAATGCAGCAGTCCGCTGCCCCGCCGCCCCATGCGCGTCGGCTACTATTTTCTTCATGTCGGTCACGCTTGCGCTCGAGACTTCCGGAGCCGCGCCATCTGTCGCATTGGCGGTTGGCGAAGACGTGCGGAGCGTGGAGCTCGGCGGCAATCCGCGCGGACTCACTGGTTTGTTTCCGCTCTTGGCGGAAATCATTAACGGGTCCGGTCATTCCATGCGGGACGTGACGCTGTTTTGCTATTCGCGCGGGCCAGGGAGTTTCACGGGCCTGCGGACGGCGGCCACGATCGCAAGAACATTGCAGTGGTCGGCCGGGTGTCGCGTGATCGCCGTTTCGACGTTGGAGGTAATCGCGACGGCCGCAGCTCCGCAACTCGCCGACGGTGAGTGCCTCGCACCAATTCTCGACGCCCGCGGCGGGCGTGTGTTCGCGGCGGTCTACAACGCCAAGTGTGCGAATGGAATTGATGAACTAGTCGCGCCCGGACTTTTCGATCCGGCTGCTCTGGAAAAGCAGCTTCCAAGTGCATGCGCGCTCGTCGGCGGCGGGGCAACGCTGTTACCCGCGTCCGCCCGGAGGGTGCTCGACCCGCAGCTCGCGGTACCTAGCCCAATCAGCGTCCTCGAACGCGGGCGCATGCTCGCAAAGGCAGAGAGATTCACCTCACCGGAGCAGATTGTTCCCGAATACCTACGACCGCCGGAGTGCGAGGAAGTGTATGAAGCACGCCGCGCGGCCGCGATCGAACGGCGCGGAAGCTAAGCCCCGATGCGCGCTTCGACGTCGCGACCGACCCCCGACCTGCTCGGCGCGATCCTCATTGGCGGCCAAAGCGCTCGCATGGGGCGACCCAAACACCTGCTGACGCTGGGCGGGGAATCGCTGCTTGTCCGCACGGCGCGGGTCCTACGAACTCTGACTCGGTCCATCGTGATAGTGGGTAATGGTGAAATCCCGAGCGATGTGAACGACCTACCACGAATCGCCGATGCGACCGAAATCTCAGGCCCGATGGCCGGCATCCTGGCGGCCCTGCGACATAGGCAAGACCAAGGCATTCTCGCCGTCGCCTGCGACATGCCGAATCTCTCTCGCGACGCCGTTGAGTGGCTGCTTTCGCAGCGCAAGCCGGGCGTGGTCGATGCCGTAATACCGGCTGACGCGAACGGCGTGCCGCAATCGCTCGGCGCGGTTTACGAATACACCGCACGAGACGGGTTCGAAAAAATGGCCGCGCTGGGCATCGCGGCCCCACGTCGCCTGCCCGAATTTGCCCGCGTTTCTGTGCCTCTGATACCGCCGGAACACCGCCCGGCCTGGCAAAACGCCAATACGCCGGACGATTGGCAACGCCTGACCGAATGCGAGCCGTGATCGCGACCGGCCCGGCTCGGACTTACCTCCACTTCGCTTGAACATTCCTATTCGCGATTGGCTGCTCCCCAGCTACCATGCGCCGCGATTCATGAACGTTCGTCGCCAGGATTTTGTTCTCGGGCTGGTCGTGCTGGGCATGATCGGTCTGCTCGTCGGCTCGATCCTCTTTCTTGCGCCGCGCGGGCTCGGACGAACACGCGCCCTCGAAGTCCGATTTCGGCAGGATGCCGGCATCGCGCCGATCAAGGTCGGCAGCCCCGTCACGCTCAGCGGCGCGCTGGAAGTCGGCAAGGTCACCGGCGTCAGCCGCATGTACCGCAAATCCGACATCGGCCGCGCGGGCGAGCTGCTGATCGTCGTCAACATGGAGATCGAGGAAGACCTCACGATCTACGAAGACGTGCAGATCACGACCGATCAGCCGCCGGTGGGCGGAGCGGGCATCATCGTCATCACGTCCGTCGGCACGCCCGGGCGGCTCTACACCGGCGGCCCGATCGAAGGCCTGCCGCCCCAGAGCTTCGCGGCCGCGATCAGCAACCTCTCGCGTCAGGTGCTCGGCCCCGGCGGCCTGATGGAGAAGATCAATTTCACGTTCGATCCGAAGGCCGAAGGCTCGGCCATCTACCGCGTGAATGACAGCCTGAAAGACCTGAACTCAATCACGATGCAGCTCAAGCTGCAGATGGATCCGAACGAGCAGAAAACGCTCATGGCCAAGCTGCACCTGATGCTCGACGACATCGGCGCGACGCTGGCGTCGCTGCGAGAGCAGATGGAAACCGAACGCGGCACGGCGTTGCTGGCCAAGATCCACACGGCCGTCGATCGGCTGACGGATGCGCTGACCGTGGCGGCCGCCATCCTGAAAGACAACCAGTCGCCGCTGGGCGAGACCGTCACGCACGTATCGAGTGTTGCACGGAAGATCGACGAAGACGTGCTCTCGAAGCTGATGGCGGAGATGAATCGCGACGATCCGAACACGCTGCTGGGCAAGTTGCACACGGGCATGGACGAGTTGAACGCCTCGCTCGCGGATGTGCACACAGTCGCCGATTCGACCAAGAAGATTATCGTGCTGAATCGTCCCGCGCTCGACAAGACGATCGAGAACGTGCAGGCCATGAGCGCGCAGCTGAAGCTGGCATCGGACGAAATCCGCGTCGCCCCTTGGCGGCTGCTTTACCAGCCGACGGCGCGTGAATCCGATGAGCTGAGCGTGTTCGAGGCGGCACGGACGTTTGCCGAGGCGGCCACCTACCTCGACGACGCGGCCGCGCGCTTGCAGGCGATCGTCAATACGTCGTCCGACCTGCACAGCAAGGAAGACGCCGAGGCTGAGTTCAACAAGATTCGCGAAACGCTGAAGTCGGCGTTTGAACGTTACCAGCGCGCCGAAACCTATCTCTTTGAGAAACTGAAACACTGAGAATGGCCAAAACCAGCGCCGCCGGCGCCCGCGAAAAGCCGTATGACGTGATCATCTTCGGCGCGGGGCCCGCCGGGCTGGCCGCGGCAATTCGGGCGCGCCGCTTGGAGCTCGAAGTATTGGTCGTCGATCCGGCGCCGGCCAAGCGGAAATGCTGCGGCTGGATCAGCCCGGCCGGAGTCGCGCTGTGCGGCGAGCTGGGCCTGGAAGCCAAGACCGCCCGCGCCACGCCGTTCGACAAGCTCCGCATTCATTCCTGGGATTTTCGCAAGAACGTTGTGGTCGCCGATCCGGAGATGAGCGGATGGCTAATCGAGCGCGAAGCGTTTGACGCGGGACTCGCGGCGCTCGCCAAGAAGGCCAAGGCCGCCTTTCGCAGCGGAGCGGCCGTCGGAAATCTGGCACTGCGCGATGATCGGATCGAGGCGACGCTGGCGGACGGCTCGTCAATCGTGGGAAGCTTTGCGCTCATCGCGGACGGCGCAGCCTCCGAGACGGCCGGTCGCGCCAATCTGATTCCCGCGTTTCGAGCGGGAGCGCCCTCACAGGCGATTTTCGCCGATTTCGCCGGCGCGAAGCCGACCGGCGAACTCGACGTCGCGATCGGCGCAAGTCGCCACGGCCAGCTCGCCGTCATCACGCGCGATAAGGCCCGCTCGCGCCTGATGGTCGCGACGCGCCCCTGCGACACGCCGGTCGAATCGCTCTTTCGTCAGATCTGTGAGGCCGCGCAGGCCGCGGGCGTGCTTTCAGGGCCGCCGAAGGGCGAGCCGTGTCGCGTCTTTGTTCCGGCCGGTGCGGCACTCGACCTGGAAGCGCACGTAGGCAAGCGCTGTCTGCTGGTGGGTGACGCGGGCGGATTCGTGACGTCTTTCAGCCACGAAGGCATTTATCCCGCGATGCGCTCCGGGATGCTCGCGGCCGACACCCTCGCCGCCGCCGCCAAGGCCCGCCTGCCGCAAGACGAGCTATCGCGTTTCAGCGACTCCTGGCGCACGCAATTGGCGGATTATCTCCGCATGCCGAATACGGACCTGTCGCTGCTGATGCCGCTGATCTTCAGCAATGCCCAGATGTCACGCCGCGTGGCCCGGGCGTTTCTGCTGGGACAGGCGTTCTAGGCCGAATCACTGCTCGTATCCGGACACGGTACCGACGGCGCGCCGCGGGTCGCAACGCGGCGGAACGCTATCACACTCCGATTCTGCGACGCGGGTCGGCCGCTTGCGGCATCTCCAAAAAACCGGGCCGTCCGCTACGATCGTGCCTGATGAAGATCGATCCGGCGACATTGACCATCATCAATTACCCCGACCCGCGTTTGCGCCGGGAATCCGCCCCGGTTGAGAAATTCGGCGCGGAGCTCGAAGCGATTGCGCGGCGGATGCTCGGTCTGATGCGCGAGGCCAAAGGAGTCGGTCTGGCCGCTCCTCAAGTCGGGCTTTTGATGCGGCTGTTCGTGATCAACACGACCGGTAAGCCGGAGGACGACGTCGTGCTCGTCAATCCGGAGCTGCATGACCTGGAAGGCATCGTGCAGGCCAGCGAAGGCTGCCTTTCCATTCCGGACGTGCGTGGCGAGATTCGCCGCTACGCGCGCTGCCGCGTGGTTGCCCGCGACGCCGTCGGACGCGAGTTCGAGCTGGAGGCCGAGGGATTGCTTTCCCGCGCGCTGCAACACGAGACCGACCATCTCGACGGCCGCCTGATTCTGGATCGCATGGGCCCTGGCGATCGCCTCGCCGCCCGCAAGAAGCTGCGCGAACTGGAGGCGGAGTTTGCCGAGCGCGGCGGCAAGGCGGGCTGATGGCGCTGCGGATCGCGTTCCTGGGCACGGGTGATTTCGGCGTGCCGGCGCTCAAGGCAATCCAAGCGGCCGGCCATTCGCTGGTTGTCGCGATCAGTCAGCCTGATCGACCTGCCGGGCGCGGGCTGAAACTTCAACCATCGGCGATTCACGCCGCGGCCGACGAACTCGGCGTTCCCCATGTTCAAACAGGGGATGTCAATCTGCTCGCAAACGACGAGTTGCGCGGCGCGGAAATCGGCGTAGTCATTGCATTTGGACAAAAGCTCGGTCCCGTACTTTTGCGGACGCTCCCGCGCGGCTTCATAAATTTGCACGCTTCGCTGTTGCCGGCGTTTCGCGGCGCTGCACCCTTTCAGTGGGCGATCTTGAGCGGTGCGGAGACCACCGGCGTCACCGTATTTCAACTCAATGAAAAATGGGATGCGGGTGCGATCTTGGCGCAGCGTGAAACCCCGATTAGCGAAAGCGAAACCGCCGAAGAGTTGCACGACCGATTGGCGGTGCTCGGCGCGCCCCTTCTCGTAGAGACGCTTGCGGCGATCGAGCGCGGCGAGGCCAAGCCGATCGAGCAGAACAGCAAAAGCGCGACGCGCGCACCGAAACTCTCGAAGGCCGATTCGGGTGTCGATTGGTCGCTCTCCGCGCGTGCGGTCGCACACCGCATTCACGGCCTCTGGTCCTGGCCGGCCGCCAACGTGAATCTGCAAACGGCCGACCAGACGGAGCGCGTGCAGCTCGCGCGCGTCGCAGTCGTGGACGAGTCGGAATCGCCGAATGAGCAGTTTCCGCCCGGAGCGCTGCGGCCCGACCTGACCGTGCAGACCGGCCAAGGCCGCGTGCGAATCCTGAGTATCAAACCCGCCGGACGAAATCTGATGCCATTCGCCGATTACGCGCGTGGCCGCCGGTTAAAGCCACCGGCGCGTTTCAGCGCCGTGGAGCCCGGATGAGAGCGCGCTCGCCCGAAACCGCCACGGTCAGCGAAGCGCGCATGGCCGCCTTTCATGCCGTGCTGGCCGTCCTGCGCGGCCGAGGCTTCGTTTCGGAGCGAATCGCGCGTGCGAGCTTCTCAGAGGCGCGCGAGGCCGCCTTCGCCCGCCTGCTGGCACAAGGCGCAATCCGCCACGTCATCACGATCGAGCATGTGCTCTCGCAGGTGGCCCGCTACGACCCGTACTTCGTCCCGCTCGAATTGCGAACGATCCTGATCCTCGCGGCCTATCAACTGATCTGGGTTGACGGCGTGCCGCCGTTTGCGGCCGTGAATGAAGCGGTCACACACGCGCAACAGCTTCACGGGCGGCGCGGCGGAAATTTGGTAAACGCGATCCTGCGCAACCTGGCGCGCGCCATCGACCAGCGCGTGACTGCGTGGCACGCCGGCGATTGCCGCATGATCCGCACCAGCGCGGCCCAGGCGTGCAGCTTTCGCATGCTCGTTCTGCCACCGACCGGCGATCCGGTCGAACACGTTGCCCCACACGTCGGCGAGCGGACTGCGCGATTCCGCGAACTCGTCGAGCGCGTCGGGCTGGAGCGGGCCGAGGAGATCGGCTGGACCTGTCAGCGTATTCCACCGCTCGTGTTGCAACCCAACCCGCTCCGCATCGACCTGGCGGCGTTCGAAAAATCGGTCCGGCAGGCGTGGGAGTCGGCCGAGATTGAAGCGGGCGCGGCCTTTCTGCCGCCCACGGCCGCCCTTGCCGATAGCGCGATGTTGCGCGAGGGACAGGCGTACGTGCAGGATGTCACCGCCCGCCGCGCCGCGGACCTGCTCGCCGGACACCCGGGAGAGCGCATTCTCGACTTGTGCGCTGCGCCGGGCGGAAAATCAATTGCGCTCGCGGTCGCGTTGCAGGATCGTGGCGAAATCATCGCGTGCGACATCGCGGCCGAGCGTGTCGAACGCATCGCCCAAAATGCCGCTCGCATGCGACTGAGCGCGATCCGCCCGACGCTGCTCGCGGCGCACGGTCCGCCCAGCGCAGCGCCTCGCAGCGCGACGCGCTCGCAGTCGGCGACCGCCAAGCCCGTCTCGCTCGAATCACTGGGCGAGTTCGACGCCGCCTTGCTCGATGTTCCCTGCTCGAATACGGGCGTGATTGCAAGGCGGCCGGAAGCGCGGCTCGGGCTAACTCAGCAAAAACTCGATTCGCTCGTGGCGCTACAAACGGGGCTCCTGGCCCGCGCGGCACGTTCCGTGAAAACCGGTGGACGAATGGTCTACAGCACGTGCAGCATCGAGCCGGTTGAGAACGAGCAGATCGTCGGAGCGTTTGTGTCCCGCCATCCTGCTTGGCGGATCGTGTCACAGGAAACACAACTTCCCCGGAGCGGCGAGCGCCTCAGTGATTGGCGCGACGGCGGGTTCGCGGCCTTGCTCGCGCAGCGCGCGTCTTAACGATCGGCGCCGTCCCGCGCTCGCCGCGACCTCGCTACACTACGCCGATGCGGATCTGTTTCACCAGCGACCTTCACGGCCGGCTGGTGCTATACGATCAACTGACGCACTTGCTGCGTTCGAGCACTCCCGACCTGCTGATCCTGGGCGGCGATCTTCTCATGGACGGGGATATCGACGATCCGCTGGGCACGCAGGGACGTTGGACACGCGACGTATTTGCCCCGCGCCTGCGGGCGTGGCGCACGATCCATCCGCGAATGGAAATCGCCGTCATTCTGGGAAATCACGATTGGGCGTGTACGGAAGGCGTCTTGCGTGAGCTGGGCGCGAGCGGCCTGCTCGTCGTCCTCGGCCCCCACGAGGTCTGGCGGTACGGC
>JBGAJB010000019.1:8551-25411 GCA_044225155.1 Phycisphaerae bacterium
TGCGACTCCGCTGACTGGCGGCGTCGTGTGGGATGAGACAACCCAGGCGGCGCGGCAGGCGACGCCCGAGGAGCATTTCGCGACCAAAAATCCGGCGCTCTCGGCCATGTTGCCCGCGGCGCTGCCGAGCGAGCCGTGCGTGTTCGTCTGCCACGCTCCCCCACACAATACTCACCTCGATCGGCTGCCGCATGTGGACTATCCGGTCGGCTCAGTCGCCGTGAGGCATTGGATCGAACAGCATCCCCCGCACGTCGCTCTTCACGGTCACATTCACGAATCCCCGCAGGTGACCGGCGGCATCCTCGAAGAACTCGCCGGCTGCCCTTGCATCAATCCCGGCCAGACTAATGACCGCCTTCACGCCGTGACCTTCGACCTGGAAAAAGTGCAAAGCTCGTTGCGCCACACGGTGCAGGCGTGAATCGTGCGGCCGATTTTCTCGCGGGCCGGGCCGATCTGGCCCTGATCGGCCTGCGCGGCAGCGGAAAGAGCACGATCGGCCGGGGCGTCGCAGCGCGGCTGGGGCGCGAGTTTGTCGATACTGACGTGTCGATCTCTTTGCACGCCGGTCAATCGATCGCCGAGATTTTTCGCGCGCAGGGCGAGGCTGCATTTCGCGACATTGAGGCGGAAATCGTGCGAAATTTGCTTCGCGGCACAGGGCGCGTCGTTGCTCTCGGCGGTGGCGCCATCCTCAATGGGCAAACGCGCGAGCGACTGAAGGAATGTGCGGCGACCGTCTGGCTGCACGCGGAGCCGCGCGCGCTGCGCCAGCGTCTCTCCACGGATGTACGAACGCCGGAAGCTCGACCATCTCTGACTGGTGCACCGGTGCTGGATGAGATTGAGGCGGTGCTCATGCAGCGCGAACCGCTTTACCGCGCGGCCGCCGACATCGTGGTCGACACCAGTGTGCTGACGCCCGAGCAATCAGTCGCGGCCGTCATCTCGGCTCTGCAACCCGCGTCGAACTCGCCGAGGCCCTCCGCATGACCGCACTGTCCGGATTCTTCATCTGGCTGCTCGGACTGTGCGTGGGCAGTTTTCTGAACGTCGTGGTCTATCGCCTGCCGCGCGGCTTGTCGGTCGGCGAGCCGGCGCGTTCGTTCTGTCCGTCGTGCCGCACGACCCTCGCGTGGCATGACAATCTTCCACTGTTGAGCTGGCTGATGTTGCGCGGGCGATGCCGTTACTGCGGCGTACCGATTTCCTCACAATACCCGCTCGTCGAAGCATTCACCGGCCTCGCATTTGTGCTGGTGTTTCATCTGCTGGTCGTCCAGCACGCGCACGGACACCTTTCATCCGCGACATGGCCGGCCGATGCACCGTTCGTTACGGCGTGGCTGATTCTCACGGCCGCGATGATGGCTTGCAGCGCGATGGACATCGTCAGCTACATGATCGACACGCGCATCACGGACTGGACGGTGGCGGTCGCGATCGTGCTTCTCGCCTTGTGGCCGCGCCCTGCCGCGCTACTGCCGACAGCCGAGATGCCGCTCGCGGCGGCCGCCGTCGGAGGCTTCGCCGCCACGCTGATCATGTTGTGGCTCACAGTTTGGCGTCAGCCCGCGCCGCTGCCGGAAGCGCCAGAGGCGACAAACACGCTATCACCCGCCGCGTCTGATTCCGCGACGGATGCCGGATCGGTTTCCCATCCCAGCATTCACGGCCGTGGTACTCGCCGCACTGTCCGCGCTAATCGCCGTCTCCACTTCATCCACTTCCGTCACTGCGGCCGCGATTCCCACCGCCTTTCTCGCGCTGTTCGCGGGCATGACGCTCGCCAGTGGGCATTCGCGCGAGGCGGATCAGGAACTGCACGACGCAATTTCAGAGGAAGCGCCGCGCGCCCGAGTGACTGCCCTGCGCGAATTGGCCTGGCTCATTCCCATTCTCGCCGTCGGCGCGATCGTGTGGTTTCTGGCGTCCGGGCCCGGCGTGGCAACTTGGTCGAATGCGATGCGGCTGCAAATGGGACCGTTCACGCCGCTAGCTGGAGCCACCTACGCAATTTTCGGAGCGATGGTTGGCGCGGCCCTCGGATGGGCCATCCGAATTCTCTTCACGCTGGCATTCGGACAGGAAGCATTCGGCGTCGGCGATATCTACATCCTCGCGGCCGCCGGGGCGGCCGGCGGATGGGAAATCGCCGTGCTGGGCTTCTTGCTGGCCGTCGCCATCGCCCTGGCGGGCTGGATCATCGGGCTATTTCTCAAACAAACGGTCATGATCCCGTTTGGTCCGCCGCTCGCGATCGGCTTTCTGGCTGCACTCTGGCTGCATCGCCCCGCCGCCGAGTTCTTTTCCGACCGAATCGCCCCGCAGGTTGGGTCGCTTCGAGCGGCCTGGGACGCACAGCCGCAGGTCGTGCTGCTCGCGGGCGGATTCTTGGTGGCTGGAGCCGTGTTGTCCGTATTCATCGCCCGCTTTGTTCGCCGGCTCGCGGAAGGCGGCTTTGGCGCGCCGAAGTCGTGATAACTGCGTGAATTTCCGATGAAATCTGAAATTCTCGAATCCAGAATCAAAAGTCGGGCATATCCTCTCTGCCGATAGGACATCAAAGCTGGGGGGTGCTGCGATGAAACGCATCACGGTAGCCGTAAGGGTTGCGAAGCCCGTCCATCCACCAACTCCGCTCTCACAACTCGCCCAAATTGTGGCCAAGGCATCCATCTGGTGCCGCACAGTGCTGGCGAACTTCAACGAGCGCCTGAAACGCTGGGAGGCCGAGCGTGCGCGCCCGGTCTCGGAACTTTCCGAGGCGCAGCAGCACGCAATCCAAACCGCCGAATCGCATGGCCACACGCTCACGCACTGGCGTCACGCGGGCCGCGCCACGGCCATGTGCGAGTGCTCGTCGTGCGGAAGCTGCGCAGTGATCCGGCTGCGCGGCGGTTCACACGTCAGCCTTTACGGCGACGCGCTGAATTCGAACTGTGCGGAACAGTTTCGCTAACGGCGCGACTCCGTCCCGAGCAGGTGCTTAGGCACGTGTCGCTTCTCAACTCGGCGGCCAGCGCTTCGGCGCGAACGCATCTGCGATGTGCGCGATGTCACACTTTCCGTCGCGCCGCTGAACGATGGTGACGACGTCAAATCGCAACGGTGAATCCGTCCAGCCACGCTGATTCACGAGCCAGGCGGCCGCTCGGACGAGTCGCTTCTGCTTGGTGGGCGTCACGCGCTGCTCGGGGTCGATCCACTCGTCTTCGGTCTGGGTCTTCACTTCGACGAAAACGATCGTTTTGCCGTCGCGCATCACGAGATCGAGCTCCCCTACCGGGCATAGGAAGCGTCGCGCGAGTGTTTTCATTTTCAGCTGCTGCAAATGCTTTTCGGCTAAGGCCTCGCCCTGCAGGCCGAGCTGATGACGCGGATCGGAAGGCGGCGAAGCGCCGGGTTTCTCGGGCATGTCATTGATGCTCACGCTCTTGCAACTCTCTCGCGTTAAGCAGACTCATGAGCGCGGAGTTGCTCAGCGACTTGTCGCGATTACCCCTGCTCGATCACGATCTTCCCAAAATGGCCGCCGGATTGCATCGCGCTCAAGGCGGCACGCAGCTCGTCGAATCGAAACGTGCGATCGATCACGGGTTCGATGCGATGCTGGTCGAGAAAACGCAGCATGGCGATGAATGCAGCCCGCGAATCGACCATGATGCCGGCGATGCGGATGCGGCGCATCAGCACGGGCCCAAGATTGATCTCCGCCTTCAGGCCGGTCAGCGCGCCGAGCAGCGCGATCGTGCCGCCGGCGCGCGTCGCCCGCACCGAGCGATCAAACGTGCCCGCCCCGCCCGTCTCAACCACCAGATCGGCCCCGAGGCCGCCCGTGACCTCCAGCACCTGTTTTTCCCAGTCCGGGTGCGTGCGGTAGTTGATCGTGTGTTCGGCGCCGAGCTGGCGGGCGCGCTCCAGCCGCGCGTCGCTGCTGCTCGTGATGATCACCGTCGCTCCGAGCGCCACGCCGAGCTGCAGCGCGAAGATCGACACGCCGCCGGTCCCGAGCGTCACGATCGTCTGTCCTGCGGCCACGCGGCCCTCGGTGACCAGCGCGCTCCAGGCCGTCAGCGCCGCGATCGGCAGCGTCGCGGCCTGCGCGAAGTCGTAGCATTCCGGAATCGGCAGCACGGCCTGCCCGGGCAGCGCCACCCGCTCGGCCGCCATTCCGGGGCCCGGAGTACCGAGCGTCGTGCGCAGGTATTCCTCGCGATACGGGCCGTCCTGCCAGCCGGCGACGAAGTGGGTGAGGACGCGATCGCCCGCTTTGATCCCCTGCACCTTCGAGCCGACAGCGCTCACCACGCCGGCTGCGTCGCTCAGCGGTACAGCGGGCAGACGCAGCTTCGGGTTGTACTGGCCGGCGATGACGAGCAAATCGCGATAGTTCGGACTTGCGGCGCGAATGTCGACGACGACCTCGCCGGCGCCGCAAGCAGGGTCGGGCACTTCAACCGGTCTCAGATGATCGAGACCGAACGCATCAAACTGAAAGGCGCGCATCCTGATCCTCGTATTGCGAGCGATTGTAGCCGCGCGAATTGCATCTGCGCCGCAGGAAAGACTTATCGTCGCCGGCTGCGCTGTACGAGGAACTCCACGAGCGCCTTGTCGAACGGCACCGATGTATCGAGCGCGACGTAGTCGGCACGCATGGCGCTGATCTCCGACCGCAGCGATTCGCGCCACTCCGCGACCGCGTCGACGTAGGCGCGCTGCATGACCTCGGCCTCCGTCTCCAGCCATTGCCCGCTTTCGGGATCTTCGAGTCGCAGCGTGCCGGTAAAAGGGAATCTCACTTCGGCCGCGTCGAGGATGTGCATGACGATCAGGTCGTGGCCGCGGAAACGGATCTGGTGCAGCGCGGAGCGCAACTCTTCCGGCTCGACCAGCAGGTCGCTCAACAGCACGATCACGCCGCGATGCGGCGCTTGCGTCAACGCCTCGGCCACCGACGTGCCGAGCGACAGCCGACCCTCAGGTCGCACCGCCGCCAGCGTTCCAAGCAGGTGCAGCAGATCGCTGCGTCGGGCGCGCGGCGGAAGCAGCGTCCGCAGGCGCTCGCCGAGCACGGCCAAGCCGATGGCGTCCTGCTGGCGCGTCACCAGATAGCCGAGCGCGGCGCTCAGGTGAATCGCATAGAGCAGCTTGTCGCTCGGCTCGGAGCCTGAATCGGACGTTTCGCCGACGACTCCGACCCGCCCCATGCTGGCCGACGCGTCGAGCAGCACGTGACAATCGAGATGGGTCTCGGCCGTGAATTTCCTGATGTAGAGGCGATCGGTGCGAGCGAAGACGTTCCAATCGATCTGGCGCAAATCATCGCCCTGGGCGTATTTGCGATGCTCGCTGAACTCGACCGACAGGCCCTGAAATGGGGAGCGATGCAGGCCCGCCAGGAAGCCCTCGACGATAAACCGGGCGCGCAGGTCCAGCCGGCTGACCTGCTGGATCAGCGCCGGATCGAGATAGCGCGCGAGGGAGGCCACGGCGAGATATTAGCGAAACTCAGGACGAGTATTACGCTGCGGACAATTTGCCGGGATTTGCGCCAATCAGACCGCACGCCGGGCGCGGAAACGTCGGGTTTACTTCTTTTCGAGCGGCGCGGCATCCGTCAACACTGTCTTGATCGCGCCGCGAATGAAGCGCATTTTCACGTTGTTGCTCTCATCGACCTTTACGACCACTTCCTGATCGCGCACCTCCACCACCGTGCCGATGATGCCGCCGACGGTCTGAACGCGATCGCCCTTCTTCAGTGCGCCGAGCATGTCGTTCATCTTCTTCTGCTCGCCGCGCTGGCTGCGGAACAGGAAGAAATAGAACACGCCGATCATCAGCAGGATCGGCAGAAAAGTGCGGAAAAATGAATCCGTCCCGCCGCCGCCCGGGCCCGCGGCCGGGGCGCTGGTGGGAGTGGAGGTAAGCTGCGCCAACGGTAGAAGCCAGTCCATCATGTCTCGCCTTCGTCGCCTTTCGCGGCCAGCGGACCGGCCAGGAATTCCCGCCGCAGCTCCGCGAATTCGCCACGTTCGATTGCGGCCCTCATCCGCGCCATCAGGGCCTGATAGAAGGTGACATTATGGATGGAAACGAGCGTCGCTCCAAGCACCTCGTCATTCGTCAACAGATGCCGCAGATATCCGCGCGAAAAGCCGCGACAGCAATAGCAGCCGCAGGCAGGATCGAGCGGCTCGGCCGACGTGCGATGAATTGCGTTTCGCAGACGCAGCGTGCCTTTGCTCGTGAACGCGTAGCCCTTGCGGCCGTTTCGCGTGGGAAGCACGCAATCGAATTGATCGACACCGGCGTGAACCGCCTCCACGAGGTCGCGCGGCGTGCCGACGCCCATGAGATAGCGCGGCCGATCCTGAGGCAGCTCATTCGCGAAAGCGTCCAGCAGCGCCCACATCTGCTGCGGCGCTTCGCCGACGGAAAGCCCGCCGAGCGCGTACCCGTCGAAGCCGATCTCGCGCAGCTCGCCCAAGCAGCTTCGACGCAGCGCCAGATCGAGCCCGCCTTGCACGATGCCGTAGAGAGCTTGATCCGTCCGAGCCTGCGCAGCCTTGCAGCGCGCCGCCCAGGCGATCGTACGGCGCACAGCCGCCCGCACATCGTGACTGGCGACGGCGGCATCCGGCGCCGCCGACGATTGCGCTGCACCGCCTTGAGTTTCGGTCGCGCGCGTCAGGGGCGGGCATTCGTCGAAACACATGATGATGTCCGCCCCGAGGCGATTCTGAATCTCGATCGAGCGTTCCGGCGTGAGGCGAACGAGGGCCCCGTCGATGTGCGAACGAAACTCGACCCCGTCGTCGTCGAGGCGGCGAAGATCAGACAGCGAGAAAACCTGGAAGCCGCCGCTATCGGTGAGGATCGGGTGCGGCCAATTCATGAATCGGTGCAGACCGCCGAGATTAGCGACGATCTGCTCGCCCGGACGCAAAGCGAGGTGATAGGTATTCGCCAGGACGACCTGAGATCCCGTTTCCGCCAACTGGGCCGGAGAAACGCCCTTCACGGCCGCCCGCGTTCCCACGGGCATGAAAGCGGGCGTCTCGATCGCCCCGTGCGGCGTGTTAATTCGACCGCGGCGGGCGCGGCCGGAACGGGCGAGGATTTCAAAGGCCAGGCTGGGCGTCATTCGCCGAACAGGCTAACCGATGCAAACGCGATTGGGGCGGGCATCCTGCCGGCGTCCCGCTCGCATGTCGCGTGCGGAGGTCGACCTGAAACCCGCCCCAACAAATTCTCTGAGACGATGACCGAATCAGCGCCGTCGGCGCGAGACCAGGAGCAGCGGCAACAACGCGAGGGGCGTCAGTGCGCCGAGTCCGCAGGTTGTCGTGGGCGTGCTCGTCCCGCCATCATCGCTGCTGCCATTCGAGTTTCCATTGCCGCCGGTGCTCGTGCCGCCGCCGCCTGAGCTGTCGGCCAGTTCAGTGACGCGGATGGTGAACACGGGCGTCGTGGTCGTGAACGTGCCGTCACTGACCGACAGGCGGAAATAGAAGTCGCCGGCCGCGACAGCCTGCCAGGTCGCCACGGAGCTGGTGGCCCCGCTGAGCGGCTGGAACACGTCGGCGATGTCCGCGCCCGAAAGCGTCGAGGTCAGCGGGCCGCCGAGCGCGTTGGTCTGCGTCCAGCGATAGGTCAGCGTGTCGCCATTCGGGTCGCTCGACTGCCGGCCGTCCAGCGTGATCGTCGCGCCGACGGTGGCCGAACTCGGTCCCAGGATCACCGCGACGGGCGCCAGCAGATTCGGAAGCTGCTGGAGGACCGTGATCGTGACCGTGTCGGTGGACGCGAGAGAAGTCGTCGTGTCCGTGGCCGTCAGGCGATAGACGTACGTCCCGGGCGTCGCAAAGGTAACTTGGGCGGTCGGATCGTTTTCATTCGCCTGCTCAGGATCTACGCGAACAGGGCCGGAGATCCACTCCCAGGTGAAACGAATCACATCCTTTTCGATGACGTTTGGATCGTTCACGTCGAAGCCGAGATTATTGCTGTCGAAGGTGCGCGAGCCATCCAGTACCGCAAGTTGGTTGATTGCCACTGTTTGATCTCCGCCGGCATCCGCGAAAGCGGGCGAACTCGGCGGAGAAAACACCGGGTTCTCCACGACCTTGATCGGAATGCAGTCGAAACCGACCGAGGTGAACTCGGTGGGTGTCTTCTCATTCGCGGCAATGAAGCTGATCGAGTACATGATGTCGAAATCGATCTCGCCGCGGAGGCGAGCCTGATTAGCACCGATGAAATCCGGAACTTGGAAAGTGACCGTGACGAAGACGCTCAGCGGGGTTCCGCTGGGTGCGAACCCCGTGTCATTCGTGGCCCCAAACAGCTTGGAATCGTCAAACACCAGATCGCGTGACATGACCGGCGCCACCGGAGACGTATTCGCAAAGAACGGAATGCAGTTGAACCCGAACAGGGAGCCAAAACTGCAGTTGGACGTATTCGACGAGCAAGCCCGCGCGCCGATGAAAATCGACTGATCCGTATTCATGGTCGGATCAAAGCCCGGCTCCAACCAATCCGGATCACGCACCAGGAAAGTGACAAAAATGATGTCACGCTCGGTGTGCAGATAATCCTCGATATCCGCGAGAGTTCCGGTCACGCCGGCCGTGAACACGGTGTCGGACACGCCGTCAAAATGAACGACCGTCCAATCAAAAATGGAGATATTCGGCGGCAAGTTGTCGTCGGTATTTTGTGCAAAAGCCGACCCCACGCTTGCAAGCACGATCACGCACGGAAGCCATGTTGCGCGTTTCATCATCTGTCTCTCCGTCGGAAGGCAACGCCCAGCTTAGCAGGTTCAAGGGGCGATCGTCACCGTCGCGTAGAATCCCGTGGTCATCTCAGGCACGATATCGAAACTAAATGTGATCGAATCACCTTCCAGGTAGAGGTTCTGCGCGTCCGCAGCCGTGGTTGCTCCCTGCGTGTCACGCAGGAAATAGCCCGGCATGAACGGGTTGCACTGATACCCCTGAACCTGCTGCAACGTCTTTATCGGACCGGTTCCGGTAGCTCCCTCGAACAGAACACCGGTTATTTCGGACGCAACCGCCAGGAAGCGGATATCGGTCACGGGGAATCCGTCCTCCGTAAACTCGAACGCGGCGCTATCGCACGAGACCGGCGGATCGGCGAAAACAAGAATACCGTCCGGCGAGATGAGTGATGCGCCGGAGGTGCTCCCGCACTCCATCGCACCGGTCGAACGAATTTCGCGACACTCACCCGGCGGGATCCGCAACAGCGTCGCGCCGGCCTTACCCGGCCCATTGAAAACAAATGTCCCCGGCGGCAGTGAAACAGCAGTGCCAATCTGCACGGAACTGGTCAATTGGACGTAACCGTTGGAGAATAGCGCATCCTGTTGATCCGCTGAGCGAATGCTACTGACATTCACCCACGCCACGAACGAGAAATTGACCTCGAAAACCGTGTTGTTGTTCTGGAACTGAATCCGCGAACTCTCGCGGAAAAATCCCGGAGTGGCGGTTCCACCGCCGCTCGAACCACCATTCGAACCGCTTGTCGTACGTCCCAGCAACTGCGCCAGGCTCAGAAAGGCGTTCGTCCCGCTGTCGGCGCTGGAAGCGCACCCAAGCATCAGGCTCGCGGCGCTCACAGCGCCGAGGAGCATCGTTTTCATCTTAATAATTTGCACAAGCAACCCCTTAGTCGCCTTCGCCGTAGATCAAATACGATTCACCGGCGTGCACCAACTGACGCGGAGACGCGTTCGCCGCGCCAAAGATCAGATCAATGCGTCCATCGCCGTCAACATCGCCGGCGGCGGCGATACCGTTCGCACGGTCACCCTGCTCACCCAAGCCGGCCCCGAGGAAATCGCCGGAGTTCCGGCCGACGAATACCGCGCCGGGCAGCGCCTCGGTGCCGATGTCGGCAAGATTGTAGGTTCCCTTGAGCGTTGACGAACCGTAGACCAGGTACACGACGCCGCAGTTGGTTCGATCGATATCCAACGCCCCGTCGCCGTCCAGATCAATGGACACGCTCTTGTTCGGGGCGCAGATCAGGATGTCGTCCAGACCGTCGCCATCCACGTCGCCCACGCCGGCCACGCGCGCGCCTGCCAGATCGCCATCGGCTTCGCCAACAAAATTCAGGCCGAGTCCGCGGGTGGCGATATCGGCGAACGGCACATCGGACTGCGTGAGCGTCAACGTATCGCGCGTGCCGAAGAGGATCGCCGCGCCGCCGCGGCGATTGTTCAGAAGCGATGAACCGATGATGACGTCCGGAAGACCGTCGCCATTGAAATCGCCGGCGCGATCCTGGGCATCGCCGAGGCGACTGCCTGGAGCACCGACGATCTGGATTCCGTCGAAGAGACGCACATCGGCCGGGTTGCTCGAATCGATCGGCTTGCCGAATTCCTCGATCTCGAAGTCGTTGCCAATCAGGAGTTCGCGAATCCGGCCAAACATGATGTAGCAGACGCCGGCCCCTTCTCGTGCCAGTGGCGCTCCCAGCAGGATGTCCTGAAGTCCGTCCCCGCTGAAGTCATCAATGCTCTTGAGATTGCTGAGACGAGCACCCGGGGTGCTACTCCAAATGCGCAGCGTATTTCCGGAGAACGGCGTCGAAGCGAACAGCCCGAGGCTGCGAACGGTGCACCCTGATTCGGGCGTCCCGTCTTCGATGATGAAGCCGGGCAACGATTCGTCGAGGCGCGCTCCGATCGGCGAAAAGTTCTGGGCGTACGCAAAGTCGTTCAGTATGTAGTGATACGGGCCTTCCAACGGCAGCAGGTTGAGGTCGTTAGGATTCTGCGCTCCGGGATAATTGTTGTTCCCGCCTGCCCCGGGGCCGGTCGTGCCGCTCCACGGCCAGTGCGTGCGCGTCGTGTTGCTGAAGAAAATACTGATCACTCCCGCGCCGGGGATACTCCGTTGCAGGTTGAAATTCAGCAGCGTGCCGACCATCGGATCTCGATTTGGAACCGAGATTGCGAGGCTGTCGAACTCGTGCGCCGAGATCGTCTCGCCGAACTGATCGTCAAACTCGTTGCTCGAAAACCGCGTGCCCATCCGGCTGGCGCCCAGAACCGCCGCAGAGGCCCCCGTCGTCTGCAAACAGGCGTAGAAGCCGCGATGAGAGTCGAGGAAGGGTGCCTTGGGACCGAAGTACGTGTTGAAGCAGTCGCACGCATCCACTGTCCCGCGCGGAACGTGGGGGATCATGCCAATTGCGCCAAGATCAAACACGTTGCGGCCGGGAAAATTGGCCTGCGGCTGGAAATTCTGACTCGCGAAAATCACAACGCCGCCGCTTCGGAAATAGCCTTCCGAATCAAGTGGGTTCGTCTGGAAGATAGTCTGAGTAGGCATCGAATCCGTAAAGGGCATGCCGAAGGCAATCTCCCGAATGCCGTCGCTGTCCCAGTCCGAAAGCAGCGTCAAAGAGGTAATGCCGCGGCTGGGACGAATCGGATCGTCAACTTCCGGAACGCCTCCGAAAATCTCGCCGCGAAACAGCGTACCGGTCGAGTTCAGGTTGATCTCGCCGCTAAACCGCTGGGCACGGCCATAAACGACATAGCCTTCGCCCGCGCCGGTGCCGGCCGAATTCACTTTGAGATTGGGCTTGCCGAACTGCGACAGCGTCATGAAGTCGGCGAAGCTGTCGCCGTCAATGTCCCGCAGCGAGGCGACGAACGAGCCGTTGTTGTCGCGCGGATTGAAGCCCTGGAAGACGGCGCCGGGGATCGGCGAATCCGGCGTGCCGAGAAAACGCAAATCGACGACCGACGAAAGCCGGCTGCGAATTCGAATGGATCCCGGAGCCGTAAACGTGTCCGAGCGGACGCCGTCGTCAAGAACGGCCACGATGCGGTAGAGACCGGGTTCGAAATTCGCGGTCGGCAGATCAAACGAAAAACTGTCGCCGGTCTGGGAAGTGCTCTCACGCAGGAGCACACTCGCACTTGAGTTGCCGTCGGGCTGAAGGAAAATCTGCGTCGTGACCGTGCTGTCCGGATCGAAAAGCGTCCAGGCAACGTCGAAATGCGGCGAAATCCGCGGCGAGCGATCAAAGTTAAAGTTGTCGCGCGGGGACGTGAAGAAGAACTGCGCCCGCTGGTTGATGACCACTTGGCCCGTCGCATAGTCTGAAGCCGCGAGTTCGTTGTTTTCAAACAGAAAAACGCCGATGAAATAAGTCCCCGCGTCGAGTTGCGACGTATCGAGCGACGCATTGGAATCGCTGATCGACAGCTGCGTGACGCCCTGAATCTCGTTCCCGTTGTTCGGAATCTGGTCCCGGTCGAAAACGACGTCGACGCTTGAAAACGTCGTGGTCGCCGTCAACAGCCAGTTCACGTCGACCTTTGTGCCGCCGGCGATCGCGAGGTTTGTCGCCGGAGACAGCACGCTGACCGCTGCGGTCGAACCGAGGCGAGCGTTGTCACCCGTTCCGCCCGCAACGAACTGCAGGTTGGAGGGACAGCCGGTCAGGGAAAAGACGGCGACTCCACCTAGCATCAACCCAAGCAACTTCCGCTTCGTCATCGATCCAAGCTCCTGATTCACTGCACACATCGCTCAGGCATCTGACACGACACACGCGCAGAAGCAGACCGCGCGCGGAAGCTCCCGTTATCCGGGACGAATGAACGCATAAATCTGGTATCCGGACGCCGTCGCACCGGTGCCGATCACCGAAAACGTCACGGAGTCGCCGCAGTTGTAGTTCACGCCTTCCTGCAGCACGCGTCCGAACGGCTCCACTGCGAGCAGCGGATCGCCGGCATTTCCATCACCCAGCACGATCGCCGCTCCAACGGAAGAGGAGTCGCCGATCTGCCCCAACGTGACTTCGGACACTGGACAGGGCAGGGCCGTCGAAAAAGTCTGACCGGCTCGAACAGCATCTTCACGCTGGCCCGTGCTGCCGTCGTCATTCCGCCAGGTCAACAAATAGTTCACCGGCCGGGCCGTGCGATTCTCGACTGAAACGAGCAATGTCGGCGCTTCACCCGGCAGCGAGGCCGCGCCGTCCGACAGACCCGCCGCGATGGCGAAATCCGGATTCAGAAACACCGACGGGTCGCAGCCGCACAGCGCGCTCAGCAGCGTCGCGCCCACCAGAGCCGGCCATACACGAAACGATCGCATCGAAACCGACTCCTTACTGTCCGGGGACCACTCGCATCGAAATGTTGTAATTGCCGTTAAAGTCCGGCCCCGAAAGCGTGATGACCACGACGTCTCCGCATGCGAAGTCGCCGGTCGCCACGCCGCTGCCGGCGTACTGCACCGTCGTACACATCGTGGGATCGGTCTGGTCGTAAACACAGGCGGCGTCGCTCGCCGTTCCGTTCGCGTCGCCGATCTGCCCGGGCCGAATAAAGGTGATCGGGCAGTCGAAGACCTGATTCTGCGACTCCCCCGCATCCAGGGGAAAGCCGGGCGCCGAGTCTGACTGGCGCGTGCCAATAAAGCTGGAATCGGTCGCCGTGGCGAAGAAAAAGTCGGCGGAGAATGTCGTCGAATTCCGCAACAGCACGATGACGGAACCCTGACCGCCGCCTACTGAGAACGGATCAAATCCGAGCGAGCTGAGCAAACTCGGATTGATCGCATCCGCCGCCACGCCGCAGCCGGCGCCGGCCAGTAGCCCCAAACCGAGAGTCGCGCCGCCGATCCACTTGAGCCTCTTCATCCGCCAAACTCCGTGCAGCCGCTGCTGCCATCGACGCCATTGTGACGCCGAAACCAAGCCCCACACGTGTCCCACAAATCCGGAGTCGCCGCTATCGTCCTGTTAACACAGCAGTTATGAAGCCTGAACCGACTCACGCGCCGCTGTATTGCAGGACGCTGGTCACCCGATAATCGGGCAGCAGCCTCCGACCGTTCAAGATCATCAACTCGATGAACACCGCCACGCCGATGATCTCGCCGCGCAGCTTTCGCACTAAGCTACAGCAAGCGCCGAGCGTGCCCCCTGTCGCCAGGAGGTCATCGACGATCAAGACGCGCTGGCCGGGCCGGATCGCATCGCGATGGATCTCCAGCGCGTCCGTGCCGTACTCGAGCTCGTACTGATGACGCTCGACCGGCCGGGGCAACTTTCCGGGCTTACGAATAGGAACGAACCCGGCCGAAAGTGATTTCGCCACCGCCGTTCCAAAGATAAAACCACGGGATTCGGCACCCACCACCAGATCGATCGCCGTGCCGCGAAAGGGCTGCACCATCAGCTCGACCGCCAAGGCCAGCCCCGCTGCGTCGCCGAGCAGCGGTGTGATGTCCTTGAACACGATTCCGGGCTTTGGAAAATCCGGCACGTCACGCACCAGCGCGTGCAGATCGGTGCCGCGAGCGCAGGTATGGCCGGATTGAGTCATGCGCACGAGTTCCGCTTTTTGATCTTCGCGCGCGCCCGAAACGCTCGTCGCGGCGCGACGCGATGGTAGTGGCCGCTTCCGGCTGCCGCAATCCCAAAGCCGGATCGTTTTCGGACTGACGGGGCGGCTGCCATTCCCGCCGACGGAAAGTCGTCGCGGCGCTGTCGGCTTGGGTCCGGCGCGACCGATAGAACAAGAAGTGATTTCGCTCTCCACGGTCATTCTGATCTGCGCCATCGGTGGTGGAGGAATTCTGATCCTGTGCGGTGTCGCGGCCGTAAAACGCGGCAGCGACGACATGCTGGCCACCTACGAAAAAATGCTGAGCAAAGCCCGCGAGACTGCTCAGGAAGAAGTTGCCCGCCAGTCAGATGCCACAAAGAAGGCATCCTGATCCATATCCGCTTCGATCGACTCACAGAAAAAAGCCGACGCCCCGCCCGAGTTGCCTCGCGCGGAGCGCCAGCCGCCTTGCAGAAGGATTGCAAGCTCTCGAATCGTCAGTCCCGAATTATGGCCGCGGCGAATCCTTGCGGTTGTCTGCTCCGCTGTGCGGCGTGGCCGCGTAGGGGAAGACCTGGTTATACGGAAGATCGTTGGCAGGGACGTTGTCGCCCACCAGCGTGATAGTCGAGTAGGCCGGGCCGCTGGCAATCGCCGTCAGGGCGATGTCCGTTACATCATCCCCAAGCCGGCGTCCGTTCGGCCAACCGCTGGAGATGCCACCCGTCGTATCGCCGCCGATGAAGCCCAGTCGGTTGAAACCCGGCTGGCCATCGAGCGGCACTTCGTCCGTGGTCGTCACCACGCGCAGCACGTCCGGAATGAATATTGCGCGCAGATCGCTGCGCCCCGTCGCCGCGAAACTGGTACCGAAGACCGTATTGATCAGGAGGGCCAACTCCGGGTTCTCCGCGTAGGTGGCAAACGAATCGTCCCCGGTCGGGCTGGTGCGATTGAAACGATCCTTGTCTTTCAGCGCGACGAGCCCTTCGTTGAGGAACGGATTCGCGAGGCGCTGCACCTGCAACCAGCCGCCGCGACTCTTTCGTGTGCCGTCAGAATCGATCGTCCGCGTCTTGGGCCGGCTGGTCGACGCGTATATGCCGACGCCGGTCTGCTCGCCAAAGAAGACCGTGTCGTACATCTGCGGAATTCCAGCCTCAGCGAGCGTTGAGAGCGGAATCTGCATCGCGTAGGTCAGGACGTTGAAGCCCTTGAAGCCGTCGTTGCCGCCGCCGTCCTGCCCCAGCCCATCGGCCAGCGTGCCGTTATTGTCAAGCAGGCGGCCACGCAAAAGATCAAAGATGCCGGGAATGTCGGAGAAAAAGCTGTCGTCGCGCATGCCGGCCCAAACCACCTCGCCGGTCTTGGTTTCGTAAATCGTGTCGCGCGTGTAATTGTCCAGCTCGTCGATGGTTGTCGCCCCGCTTTGTGCGTAGCAATCCGCACCGTTGTAGTTCGGAGTCGTGTTCTTTCCGACATTCGGTGGCGGCACCATCAGGTTCGCCGCGATGGTGTTCGTCTTGTCGTCATCGAAGGCGCGCTCGACAGAATAAGTTTGCGTGTAGTTCTGACGTGCGTCGCCAACCAGCAAGATGGGACCGACTTCAGTGCCCAGTCCGTAGCTCAGGATCGTGTTCGGATTCTTGAAGCCGGCGTTGACGGCCGAGAAGCGGAAGTTGTAACGCAGGCGCGTCTCGCCGCTGTTCGGATCGGTGATGTGGATGCTGTACAGCGCATCATCGGCGAACTTGTCGTAGATCACGCCGTCGCCCGGTTCACAGAACGGACGGACGTTGATGACGATGTTCAGCACTTTCACGGAGGGATCGTCATACTTGTGGCCGATGAACCCGTAGACGTCCGTGAGATTCGTCTGTGGATCCTGCTTGCTGAGCGGCGAATCGCTGTGGTTGGAAGCGAAGGCCGGGACGGTGATGCTCGCGACGGCCAGTGCGCCGGCGGCGAGCCCGCGATACAGATTCAATGACAACATCGCTGAAAACTCCTTGGGCAGCGTGCGCTTTCGCATACCGTCGCTGGGATAGCGCGCAGCGGAGCGCGCCGGGCCGCACGCGCGGCTCCCATCAGGCGAATCTTCGAGCAGTCGATGGTGTTACTGACCCGGATTCGACCCGCCGGCGACTGAGCCGGCCAGATCGACGTTGCTGCGTTCGATGGTCATACGCGGGCGGCGGGCGGTCGGATTCAAGCCGGCGGAGAAATCAGGCCGTAGCCGAAGCGGCGGGAACCAGCGCCTCGTCGCTGAGACCGCGCAGCGCGCGGTCGGCCAGCGCGAGCACTCCCTCCGGGTTGGCGGCTTGGACGGGGACGATGAGGGCGGTAGTCAATTCAGTTTCGATCGCTCCCGAGGCGCAGACGAACGGCGCGGAGCAGACGGCGTCGCGCAGCGCTGCGACGCGCCGCGCGGAATCGCCCGCGACCGCGCG
>JBGAJB010000353.1:0-3147 GCA_044225155.1 Phycisphaerae bacterium
TTTCACGCACCTCCAACCGGCACAGCTCACGACCGTCGGAAAACGCGCGACGCTCTGGTTGCAGGACTTGCTGGGCGACCTCGCCGAGTTGCAGCGGCGACGTACGGGACTCAATTGCCGTGGCCTGCGCGGCGCCACCGGAACGCAAGCGTCCTTTCTCAAGCTGCTCGGCTCTCCATCAAAAGTGCAGCAACTCGAGCGCCGCTTCGCCCGCAAACTCGGATTCGACGCCAGCTACCCGGTCTGCGGCCAGACCTATTCGCGCAAGGTCGATGTCGAAATCGTGCACACGCTCGCATCATTCTCATCCGGCGTGAGCAAGATCTGCAATGACATCCGCCTGCTCGCGATGCTGAAGGAAATCGAGGAGCCGTTCGAGAAAACGCAGGTCGGCAGCTCAGCCATGCCCTACAAGCGCAATCCGGCGCTCTGCGAACGCGCGACCGGATTGTCGCGCTATCTGCTCAGTCTCGCCTCGTCGCCGGCCATGACGCACGCGGCCCAGATGTTTGAGCGCACGCTCGACGACAGCAGCAACAAACGCCTCGTCTTCCCCGAGGCGTTCATGACGGCCGACGCGCTTTGCGTTCTTCTGCTGCACATCTTCGATGGCCTCGTGGTTTACGAAGCCACAATCGCAGCCCACATCGCGGCCGAGCTGCCGTTCATTGCGACCGAAGACATTCTGATGGAGGCGGTCGCGGCCGGGGGCGATCGCCAGGAATTGCACGAGCGCATTCGTGCCCACGCCCAGGCGGCCGGCGAACAGGTGAAGCGTCACGCGCGGCCGAATGACCTGATCGTTCGGCTGCGCGACGACCCGGCTTTTCACGGCGTGCGCTGGGGCAATTTGCTCGACGCGCGGCGCTATGTCGGCCTCGCGCCGCGACAAACGCGTGATTTCATCAAGAAGCACGCCCTGCCCCGCCTGCGACCTTTCCTGAAACGGGGCGTCAGCCGCCTGGACCTGCACGTCTGAGAATCGCGAGACATTGGCTGCCAGTTCGCGTCAGCCGGCGCACCGCAAGCCGTTTTTCCCGCAGCCACCACGACGTTTGAGCAGCCGACGGTATCATCCGTGCGTGCGTCAAGGAGGACGCGCGTCGTTCATTTCGCAGGGAGGTCCGTGCGCGCCATGCAATCCATCGCGGTATTCGATTCAGGCCTGGGCGGTCTGTCGGTCGTTCGTCATTTGCGAAAGCTGCTTCCGCAGGAAGACATCCTCTATTTCGGCGATACGGCCCGCGTGCCCTATGGCAGCAAATCGCGCCAAACTGTCGTCACATTTGCGCTCGAAGACGCCCGTTTCCTGATGCAATTCGAGCCGAAGCTCGTCGTTGTCGCCTGCAACACCGCCAGCGCTTTCGCGATCAAGGAGTTGGAGCGTGAGCTGCCCGTCCCGGTCGTCGGGTGCGTCGTACCCGGCGCGCGCGCCGCGGTGAATGTCCCCGGCGACGGCGCGATCGCGATCCTCGGAACCGAAGGGACCATCAGCAGCGGCGCCTACCCGGCCGCGATTGCGCAAATCGCCCCGGCACGCGAGGTCGTGCAGAAGGCCTGCCCCCTCTTTGTGCCGCTGGTCGAGGAAGGTCGCGGCTGCGACGACGAAATCGTCCGCCTGACCGCCCGCACTTATCTGGAACCTCTGCGGGCCCGCGGCGTGAAGTGCGTTGTGCTCGGTTGTACGCACTATCCGCTGCTGCGCGAGACCATCGCCGGTTGCCTGGGCCCGGACGTCACGCTGATCGACAGCGGCCGCGAAACCTCGCTCGAAGTGCGGCGGACTTTGGCGGAGCACGATGGCTTGTTCCCCAGCGGACGGATCGGTAGCATGCATTGCTACGTGAGCGACAATCCGGCGCGTTTTAAGGCGGTTGGCTCGCGATTCCTCGAACAAGAGATCACGCACGTTGAATTCGTCGAACCCGAGCGCTACATCAGTTCCGGCCTGCTCGAACGCGGCTGATGATCGCGCCCGCCGCGCCTCGCAGATCGTGCGCGCGACGGGGCACGGCCCACGCACCTTCGTCGCCGGGAGGATCGTCACGGCGATCGCACTCGCCGGCACCGTCTGGCTCTGCGGCTGTTCCGAATCCAACAGCAACTTCTCGATCGACAACGCTTTTCAGAAGCTGATCAAGCCCAAGCGGACGCCGCAGCAGAACGCGCTCGTCGCGTTCGCCGACACCGATCCCGACGCGCGGCGCGAAGCCATCGGCAAGGTCGCCGATAGCAAGCAAGGCGAGCGCGACTGGGCGATACGCAGCTACACGACCATTGCCCTGCTCGAAACCGATTCACAGACGCGCTGCGTCGCGATCCGCGCGCTCTCGCAAAGCCACGATCCGGCCGCGGCGGAAACCTGCCTCAAAGTCGTCAACTACCGCGACTTTCCGCCGGCGGAGGTCCGCCCGCCCGACGACGTGACCCGCTGGGAAGCCGTCTCAGCGCTCTCCACGATGTCGCGCGCCGGCGCGGTCGGCGAGTCGTCCAAGGCCCCGGTGCGCGAGTCGCTGCTGGAGCGCCTCACGCTCGATCCCGATCGCAACGTCCGAGCGGCTGCGGCGAGAGGGCTGGGCAAGTATCCCGACGTTGACGTGATGTCCGCGCTCGTCTCCGCCCTGAACGACGACGACTTCAGCGTGGTGTACGAGGCTTCGCTCTCGCTGCAGGAACTCACGGGGCAGGACTTCGCCTGCGATGCGAAGGCCTGGCAGAAGTGGATCGAAGAACATCAGGACACGCAGTTCGCCTCGGCCGGAGCGCTCAATCCGCGCAAGCCGCGCTTTGAGAACCGCATGGACCGTGATTGGCACGACACGAAACAGGTCGTGCGCTGGCTCTTCCCGCCGGAAAAGCCGAAGTAACCGCCGCCATTTTTTTCCGTAGGACGGGCGCGACCGATTGGTTCCGATTCAGGGCGCCATTGATGTGGCCCCTACGGCTGTTCGCGTCGGCATGTACAAGCCGGCTCAACTCTCAGCTTTTCCCCCATTCAGCCTCCGGCTACTCTCACGCCATGAGCACTTTTTCCACGCTGCAAGCGGCCACCGATGCCGGCGTCATGACGATCACCCTGAATCGGCCCGACTCACTGAACGCGTACAACGAGGCGATGAGCGTCGAATTGAGCACCGCCCTGAAATC
>JBGAJB010000354.1:0-3146 GCA_044225155.1 Phycisphaerae bacterium
AGTCGAAGCCGTAAGTCGAGACGTCGCGTCCATTACCGATCGTCGGTGCATGCGGGTGCATGAGCGAGACGATGACGAAAGCACTTGCGAAAATCGCCGTGAACGCAAAAGAGACGATCAGAATCCAGCCGCTGCGGAGATCCAGCATTCGCGGGCGAGGTTGAGGAACTCCGCCGGGCGCGGGCTCACTCACGGGCGCGTTTCCGAAGCCGCGAGCATGGGCGTGGGTTGAGCCGGCGCGGCCGCGACCTCGCGGACAAACGCACGCGACAACGGTCCGCGGTCCAGCGACATCGCCGCCAGCAGCAGCGGCAGATAGATCACGCTGGCGAGGAACAAGCGCCGTGCGCTGCTGATCGAACGCTCGCGATAGAGCCGCAGCGCCAGCAGCAGAAAGCCGATCCCGAGCAACAGCGCCGCGCCCGCGTAGATCTGGCCGGTCGCGCCGGTCAGCGTCAGCACCAGCGAGGTCGGAATCAGGAACATGCAGTACATCAGCACCACGCGCACGGTGAGCGCACCGCCCGTGTCGTGCAGCGGCAGCATGTGATACCCGCCGCGTGCGTAATCTTCGCGATACATCCAGGCCAGCGCCAGAAAATGCGGAATCTGCCAGACGAAGAGGATCGCGCCGAGCGCGATGCCCGCGACGCCGATCTGCCCGGTCGCGGCCGTCCAGCCCATGAGCGGCGGGATGCCGCCGACGACGGCGCCGACCAGCGTGTTGTGCGGCGTGCGTATCTTCATCGGCGTATAGACGAGCACATACAACAGAACGCAGATTGCCGAGAGGGCGGCTGTCAGCGAGTTCGTGCCGAAAAGTAATACGAGCGGACCCGCCGTGGCCAGCAGCAAGGCGATGAACCAGGCGCTGCGCGGCGATAGTTTGCCGGACGGCAGCGGGCGATTTCGCGTGCGAAGCATGCGTGCGTCCCGCCGCCATTCGAGGCATTGATTGAGCGCGTTCGCGCCCCACGCGGCCAATGTCGTGCCGAGCAGTGTGACGATCAGCCCCAGCCAATCCGTATCGGAAGGCGAGCCAAGCCAGAATCCGACGGCCGCCGTCAGCACGACCATGCCGCTGAGCCGGGCCTTCGTGAATTCCAGGAAAACAGCCGGCGCGCCGTGAGCGCGGGCGGGGGTGGCGATGACTTCGGCAGCGAGCGGGGTTCCGGACACGGACACGTCGAATCCTCGAAACGGACGATCATAGCGGAACGCGAATCGGGTGTGCGGAAGAAGATCGCCCCTTGACGATCTTTTTGCGCGCAGTATCCTACCCCTTCTCGGCCTACTTCGGCCGGGGTAGTCAGGGTATGTGAGCACGGAAGACCGCAGACATGGCAAGTGAACGCATCAGAATTCGGATGGAAGCGTACGACCATCGTGCGCTGGACGCCTCGGCGGCCGAGATCGTCGAGCAGGCGAAGCGCACCAGTGCGCGCGTCTGCGGGCCGATCCCGCTGCCGACTCGCATCGAGCGTTACACTGTGCTGCGGAGTCCTCACATTGATAAGAAGTCGCGCGAGCAGTTCGAGTTGCGCACCCACAAGCGCGTCATCGACATTTTCGAGCCCAGCGCCCGGACGATGGAAGCGCTGAATCGGCTCGTGGTTCCCGCGGGCGTGTTCGTAAAGATCAAGGCCTAGCGACAGCGGTCGCAGGCCTTTTTTGTTGGAGTTCGTTCGCGGCGGGCACGTCGCCCGCCCAAGAGGAGCGTTGTCGTCATGATTCCGGCCATTCTCGGCAAGAAGGTGGGCATGACCCAGGTGTTTGACCCATCGGGCAAACGCGTGGCGGTCACCATCGTCCAAGCCGGTCCGTGCGTCGTGCTGCAGGTGAAAGCCGCCGACGGCAAGGACGGCTATCACGCCGTCCAGCTCGGTTTTGACGACGTCAAGCCGCACCGCTCCACGTGTGCCCAGATCGGACATTCGCGCAAGGCCCAGAGCGGTCCGAAGCGCTTCATTCGCGAGATTCGTCTCGACGCCCCCTCCGGCAAGAACGTCGGCGAGCTGGTGAAGGCCGACGTGATGGAGGGCGTGAAGTTCGTCGACGTCGTCGGCACGAGCAAGGGCAAGGGCTTCCAGGGCGCCATGGCTCGCTGGGGTTTCGGCGGTCAGCCCGCCTCGCACGGCACGGAGCGCAAGCACCGTTCGCCCGGCAGTATCTCGGCCCACGCCACGAACCGCGGTAACAGCGGCGCGATCAAAAAGGGCAAGCGCATGGCCGGTCACACGGGCCACGTCCGTCGGACCAGCCGCTGCCAGGCCCTCGTCGGTGTTGATCTCGAAAACAATCTGCTGCTGATCGAAGGCGGCGTGCCGGGCCCCGAGGGCGGGTACGTGCTGGTTCGGCAGAGCAAGACGCGGAAATAAGCCATGCTGAGCGTTCCCATTATCAATGAAACGGGTAAGCAGATCGGCACCGAGTCGATCGATCCCGCGCTTCTCGGCGGAGAGGTGAACATCGCGCTGCTGAAGCAGGCGGTCGTTCGCCACCTCGCCAATCAGCGTCAGGGCAGCGCTTGCCAGAAGTCGCGCGGCGAAGTCGAAGGCTCGACGCGCAAGCTCTACAAGCAAAAGGGCACCGGCCGGGCCCGTCGCGGAAACATCCGCACGCCGATCATGAAGGGCGGCGGACGGGCCTTCCCGAACAAGCCGACCGACTTCCGCAAGGACATGCCCAAGCGCATGCGGCGCGTGGCGCGGAATCACGCCATTCTCGCCAAGCTGCAGAGCAACGACGTCGTGATCGTCGACGGCATTTCCTTCAGCGAGCCGAAGACCAAGCGCCTCGCCACGCTGCTCAAGACGGTGCAGGCCGATCATAGCTGCGTGCTCGCGACGGCCGGGATCGACGCGAATCTCCACAAGAGCGGGCGCAATCTGTCGCGGACGCACGTCACGCCGGTGACCGATCTGAACGCCTACGAGATCATCTCGTCGCGACGGTTGATCTTCACCCGCGACGCGTTCAGCGCATTTCGCGACCAGGCGGCCGGAAAGGCGGGCAAGTAAGCCATGGACATTTATCACACGATCGTTCGCCCGCTGATCACCGAAAAAAGCACGCATCTTTCGCAGACCAAGGCGAAGGAGCGCGGCGGCATCTATACGTTTGAAGTGAATCCGAAGGCCCGCAAG
>JBGAJB010000355.1:0-3136 GCA_044225155.1 Phycisphaerae bacterium
CCGGACGTGGAACTCGGCAATGATTGCACGCTCCATCCGCATGTGACGTTGCAGGGGCCGCTGCGGGCCGGACCGCGCAACGAGTTTTTTCCGCAATGCGTGATCGGCGCCGCGCCGCAGGACCTGAAATTCAAGGGCGGTCCGACCAGCGTACAGATCGGCGCCGATAATCAGTTCCGCGAACTCGTGACCATTCATCGCGGTACCGAAGTCGATCGCCGTAGCGGCGGCGTGACGTCCATCGGGAATCACAATCTGCTGATGGTCGGCGTGCACATCGCGCACGATTGCGAGATCGGCAATCACATCATCATCGCGAACCAGGTGCAGCTCGCCGGGCACGTCCGGATCGAAGATTGCGTGAACATCGGCGGCGCGAGCGCGATCCATCACTTTTCGACGGTGGGTCGCTACGCCTTTGTCGCGGGTATGACGCGCATCACGCACGACGTGCCGCCCTACATGCGCGTCGCGGGCTACGAACAGGAAGTTCGGGGGATCAATCACCCCGGCATGCGGCGCTGGGGCATTCCCGAAGACCAGATCCGGGCCGTGAAAACGGCTTGGCGCATGCTCTACTCCCGGCGCGGCGAGCGCTCGCCCGGCCGCACCCTGGAGGTGCTCACCGAACTGGCCGGCAACGGCATGGTGAAGGCCGCGTGCGTCGCCGAACTTGTGAATTTCCTGCAGCGCAAGATCGAGATCGGCGTCTACGGCCGCGTGCGAGAGCATGACCGCACGGACACCGACGCCGACCGCGCCAAGTTCTACGCGCAGCCGGAAGAGAACTAACCGCCGCGCCTTTTCGCGCTCCGAGCCCGAAAGCCGGATCTAGCCGGGCAGCAGCGTCGACGAGAGCACCTGCGTGATGCCGCTCGATACGAAGTCAAAGAGGCCGGATGCCACGGCGTCTTGCAGGGCGATGGAGCAGCCGGTCTGGGAGGCCAGCAGGGCGAGCAGGCCGACGATCGAAATCACGCGGAAAGACTTCATGACGTCACTCCTTGGTGCCTAGAAAGCCAGTTCGAGCCGGAAGCCGACCACGAACGCGTCGCGCCCGTCGCCGCCCGGTGAAAAGATGTATTGCGCGTCCGGTTTGAAGCTCAGGAAGTCGGTGATCTGCGCCTTGTAGAACAGCTCCAGGGCGCTCTCGCCATAGCGATGATCCAGCGCCTGAACCGGGCCGCTCAAGCTGGCGTGTGAGCCGCCGAAGCCGATCACGTCGCTATCGCGATTGGGGATTAGCCCCGTGTAGACGAATCCGGCGCTGTAGCTCGTCTCGATCTCGTTGTATTCCGCCGGTGCCCAGCCGAAATAGCCGTACATTCCGAGGCCCTGCTCGTCGGCCTTGTCATCCGGCTTTTCTTTGAAGAGCAGTTAATCAAAGGTCGTGTAGACGCCGGCATCTCCGCCGTGATAGGTTGGCGGTCGTCGCCCGCCCAGGTCGCGCCGGTAGATTTCCCACGCGCCGCTGTGGTACCAGCCGCCGACGCGGTAAGCGCCGGGGAGGTTCTCCAGCAGCGACGGCTTCAGCGCCAACTCGTAGATCGTGAAAGAGTCGTTGGGCGAATGAAACGCGGTGTCGAATCCGCCGCGCGTTCCGCTGCCTTCGGCGTCATAGATGCCGGCGCCGAGCGAAATCCATTCCGCCGGCTCCAGGAACACGGCCGCACCCATCGCCGGATCGGGATAGGTCGGCAGCGGGACTGTCAGGACCACCGCCGGACCGGAATTCAAAAACTCGCCGCCATAGGTCGTCGCGGCAAAATCGGCGTTGGCGTCCTGCTTGCCGATCTTCGTGCGGAGCTTTCCATCGAAGAAGGCCTGCTCATACCAGAATTCGGAAAGCTGGCTGCGGGCGGGCGCGTCGTTGCTGTTCAGATAGAACAGATCACCGACGTGTCGCTCGGTGATGCTCTCGCCGCGGAAATCCTGGAAATCGAGATAGAACGTTCCGCCGTCCCAGAGCTGCAGCGCTTTGGTATCGAGCGAAAGCGACAGGTCGAACAGGCCGTGCCACGTGTCCGAGTCGGCCGTGTTTCTTCCGCCGTGAGCGTTCACGAACATCGTGAGCGAATAGCTGAACTCGATCGTGAGTCCATGCTCTTCAAAGCTCTTCCGCAAGCCGAACCAATCGCCAGTCAGGCGCTTCCAGCCGGCGTCTTCCTCGGCCGCCGCGGGCTCAGTGGCCGGCGCGGGCTGCGATTCGGCGGCAGGTTGCGATTCGGCCGTTTCCGGGGCCGCGTCCTGGGCGAATGACAGCGCCACACCGTTGGTCGCGGCCAGGAGCGATAGCAGTTCGAGACGGGTCGAGCGCATCGCTCGGAATATCGGCCTGACGTTGGGCGACCGTGAGTAAGTCAGACCGGTCGCTGTTCCCTCCAGCACATGATAGCGCACAGACCACATTGTGTAGCGTATGATACATTTTGCTCCGCCTCTCGCAAGCTCCCACGGCCCTTGTGGTTGCGCTGCATCGAACGGCTGAATTCTCCGGCCGGAATCGCGCTCGCCCTGCGCGAGAACACGCATCTGCACGATCGCAAAGAATCTCGTAAAATTCGCGTTCGGGCTCTGCCCGGCCGGGATCGGAAAGGATCACCCATGAGCGCCCACCGCGATACGTTTCAATCCGCCGCCAGCCTCAAAACCGCCGCCGGAGACGTTGGAATCTTCCGCCTCGCCGCCCTGGAAAAGGCCGGCTTGGGCAACGTCAGCCGACTGCCCTATTCGATCCGCATCCTGCTGGAGAGCGTGCTCCGGAACAACGACGGCTTCGCCGTGACGGATGAGCACGTCCGTTCGCTGGCCGCCTGGACCGCCGCCATGCCCGCCGAGCAGGAAATCCCGTTCATCTGCGCGCGCGTGGTCCTGCAGGACTTCACCGGCGTGCCCGCCCTGGTCGATTTCGCCGCCATGCGCTCCGCCATGCATCGGCTCGGCGGTGACGCCCGCAAGATCAATCCGGTCATCCCGGCCGATCTCGTGATCGATCACTCGGTGCAGGTGGACTATTTCGGTCGCGGCGATGCCCTGGCGCTGAACGCCAAGCTGGAATTCCATCGCAACCGCGAGCGTTACGAGTTCCTTCGCTGGGGCCAAAAGGCATTTCACAACTTCCGCGTCGTCCCGCCGG
>JBGAJB010000356.1:0-3127 GCA_044225155.1 Phycisphaerae bacterium
GGATGGCACGAGCGGCACGAACTCCAGGAGTTGTCCGAGGCCTTGCCGCGCGAAGTCAGCGGCACGATCGAGCGGATGTCCTGGTCGAAGATGCCGTTGTCGTCGATGCCCAGCGAAGTCGAGAAACAGAGCCGGCCGACGAGCACGGCGTGATCGAACGTCCCCGGCGCAGGCGGCGTCCCGACGGCGATGTCGCGTGATAGCACGGCATTGTTCGCCAGGTCGATCGCCGTGACCGAAATGCCGACTTCGTTATTCGTGTACGCGCGCTGCCCGTCGTTGCTGACCACGACGCCGGTCGGAATGTTGCCCGTCTGCAGGCGGACCACATTGTCGGGCGCGTTGATCGTCAGCACGTTGGCCGCATCGAGATTCGCCCGCAGGAGATAGTTCCCGCCGCGGCTCAGCAGCACGAAATTCTCGCCGGCCGCGTCCGCATCGATATCCACCAGGTCGCCGCCGAACAGCCGATCCAGCACGGTATTCGCGACGGCCGCATCGGGCTGCGTCTCCAGCTTGATCTGGGCGTTGATGTTCACGGTTTCGGCAGACGCTTCAGTGCCGGCCGCGATGTCGATCGCGCTGACGAGCGCCTGCACATTCGTGTTGAACTTGATCACGGGCTCCGGTTGAGCAGCGATATTCGGCAGATAGAGCCGGCCGCCGCGAATCAGCGCCGCGCCGAGCTGATTCGGGAAGCACGCCTGCGGATCGGCCGTGACGCTCGCATCGCCCGCGGCGGCAGTCGGATTCGGACAGAACGTGTCATTTACGGCCGCGCCATTGATCTGCATGCAAAAGAGCGACCGATCCGACGTGAAGCCCGAGTTCGCCAGCGGGGCGAGCGTGATCTTGCTCAGACTGCCGCCCGGATCGCCCACCGCGAAACTGTGGACGACGCCCTGTTTGCCGTCGTCGAACGCCTCTCCGGGGCCGCCGTCGATCAACTCGGCGAAGAAATCTGTGACGAAGACGGTTTCATCGGTATCGACATCATCGCCGTCATTCGTGATGGCGATCGCCGCTGGTCGGCCGCCGACATCGACCGTATCAATGATCGCGCGCGTGGCAACGCTGACGACGCTGACCGTGCCCTCCGTGTGATTCGCCACGCAGAGCCGCGAGCCGTTCGGCGTCACGGCGATACCGCGCGGTTCCGTGCCGACAGCGATCTCATCCACGACGCGAAAAGCGTTCGCACCCTTGAGCGCGATGACGGAGATCGTCCCGCTGACCGCGTTCGAAACGTACGCTTCGTTGTCACCCGGCGAGATCGCGACGAATCGCGGCTCGATGCCGACCCCAAGCTCCGCCACGATGTTCCCAACGTCAGCGCCCGACGCATTGCGAACTTCGAGAATCGTGGCTGTATTCGTCTCGCGATTCGCGGTCACGACGAATCGATCGTCCGAAGTGATCGCGATGCTGCTGGAACGCGTCGGGCCGGCGAGCCGATCACAGGCATCGCCGAAGCCGTCGCCGTCCGTGTCCGCCTGATTCGCATTGGCGACGCTCACGCAGTTGTCGCAAGCGTCCCCGACCTCATCTCCATCGGCGTCGGATTGATCCGCGTTCGCCACAGTCTGGCAGTTGTCGCAGGCATCGCCGATGCCGTCCCCATCCGCGTCCGCCTGATCGGCATTCGCCACGTTGACGCAGTTGTCCGCGTCGTCGGGCACGCCGTCCTTGTCCGTGTCCTGAACATTGTTGCCGCCGTTGTTGCAGCCGCTGAGCAGCAGCACGCCGCCGGCTGTACCCAGCAGCATCGCCATGACGCCGCATGAGCGCAGGAATCGACCCATCCCAGTTCTCCTGGTTCGTGAAAAGCCTGCCGCGCGCTCCCTCGCGCACGGCCAAAGATGCACCGCGGAATTGCGCTTTGCGAATTCGCAGATCAGCCGGCGAGCGCCCGCACGGCCGACAGATCGATATGTCACGCGGTCGCGGCCGTCTTGCGTTCATTTTTAGATTTCCGGCCCGATCTGGGCGGCGAATTGCCATAGCATCCGCAAGGTGATGGAAATCCTAGCGGCTTGCGCAAAAAAGGCAGGGGGGCGAAGGGCGGCGGTCACGTCGTTCTGCATCGCCGCTTACGGTGGCTTTTTTTGCTGCGCGTGCGCGCCGAACGGGGCGAGTCGCGGCCAGGGAGGAAGCGGCATGAGTTTCGGCAACCCCGCGTCGCAGCCGACGAACCGGCTCGCACACGCCACTTCGCCCTACCTCCTCCAACACCAGCACAATCCGGTGGACTGGTACGAATGGGGACCCGAGGCGCTCGAGAAAGCCCGCCGCGAAGGCAAGCCGATTTTCCTCAGCATCGGTTACGCCGCCTGTCACTGGTGCCACGTCATGGCCCACGAGAGCTTTGAGAACGAAGCGACCGCGGCCGTGATGAATCGTCTCTTCGTGAACATCAAGGTCGATCGTGAGGAGCGGCCCGACCTCGACGAAATCTACATGCAGGCCACGATGATTCTCAATCAGGGCCAGGGCGGCTGGCCGATGAGCGTCTGGCTCACGCCCGACTTGAAACCATTTTTCGCGGGAACGTATTTCCCGCCGGATCCCCGCTGGGGCCGGCCCGGTTTTCCAGAACTTTGCGAACAACTGGGCAAAGTCTGGGCCGAGCATCGCACGGAAGTCGAAAACGATGCCAATCGGCTGACGGATTATCTGCGAACGTCGCTGACGCCCGCCGACTCGCAAGGCCTGGCGTTCTCGCTGGCAACGATCGATCAGGTCGCCGAAAAGATCAGCACCGCATTCGATCTGGAGCGCGGCGGCTACACATCCGGTGGCACGAACAAGTTTCCGCCGTCGATGGCGCTGGATCTCATGCTGCGCTATCTCAAGCGCCGCGCTGGAGCGGCCGCCACGCAGCCGGCCGTGCGCGACCGCATGCGCGAAGCCGTAAAGACGACGCTGGATCGCATCGCCGCCGGCGGCATCTTCGACCATCTCGGGGGCGGCATCGCGCGCTATAGCACCGACATGGATTGGCTCGTCCCGCACTTCGAGAAAATGCTTTACGACCAGGCCCTCGTCAGTCGCATCTATGTTGAAGCGTTTCAGGCAGGGATCAGCGACGACTACGCGCGCGTCGCGCGCGAGATTTTCGACTACGTGC
>JBGAJB010000357.1:0-3124 GCA_044225155.1 Phycisphaerae bacterium
GTAGTTGTTCGGCAATATCCTTCAGATCGTCGTCGACATCCGAGTTCGCGGTCGTGGCGCGAATGACGAGTACCTGCACTTCGACCTTTTCCGCCGCGCGCGGCTTTTTCTTGTCGTCGTCGTTGTCGCGCTTGCGGCGCTCCTGCGCGCCGGCGGAATTCGCCGCGAGCAGAATCAATGTCAGGGCCAACGCCCCGGTGGCGCCGCGCTGTCGAAGTGTCGTCATCGTCGATCTCCCGCGTCGAACTCAGGATTCGTTTTCCAGGAACCAGATCATGACCGAACCGCTGTCGTCGCCAAGGTCCGCCACGTAGGCGGTTTCGGTGGGCGTGTTCTCGATCGACTCGATCTGCGAGTTGGTGGACAGCTTCAGCCGGGAACTCGGATTGGCGTCGCCCAGCCCGGCGCGCCAAGAGATCACCAGCAACATGCACGCTGCGGCCGCCGTCACCGCCTGCCAGAGTCGAATGGTCCAACCGGCCGCCCGCACGTCGGCACGCTCCGAGCGGGCCAGCGAGCGCTCAATCGAATTCCATGCGGCATCCCAAGCGGCGGCTGACGGCGCGGGAACCGTGATCTCCGCGCGCGGCGTCATCAGAGCGCCGACGCGCGCGGCAAACGCCTCGTCTTCGCATGCCTGCTCCAGCCGCGCGACCTCTGCGGGCGAAAGGGCGTCCAGCCCTTCCACCGTCAGTCGGGCGAGCAGTTGCTCAAGTTGTGCGTCAATCCGGCTCATCTCATTCCTTCTGACGTTCCGCACCGCGTTTCTCTTCACCGAAAGGAGCAAGATCTCCGAGTTGTTCCTGCAGCTTGCGCCGCGCATGGAACAGCCGGCTCATCACAGTCCCGATTGGCACGCCCACCGCCTCCGCAATCTCGCCATAGGTCAATCCACCGACTGCAAACAGGCTGAAAACCGTTTGCTGATCCAGCGGCAATCGATCGATCGCCGCCTGCAGCCGCCCGGCCAATTCCCGCTGCTCGATCGACTGATCGGGCGCATCGTCCTCGCCGCCGGGCAAGTCGACGCGCCGCTCATCATCGTCGTCGCGCGCGTCCAACGACGCCGCGAGCCGCACTTTGCGGGCGCGCAGCAAATCCAGCGCCCGATTGGTCGTGATCCGCAGCAGCCACGTGCGAAAACTCGCATCGCGCTGAAAATCATCCAGCCGCTCGAACGCCCGGATGAACGCGTCCTGCACGACATCCATGGCGTCTTCCGCCCGTCCGGTAAGCCGAAACGCCGCCCGATAGGCTGCGTCCCGGTGCAACTCAAATAGCTGCCGCCGGGCGTCGTTCGAACCCCCGGCCGCCGCGTCGATCAAAGACCGCTCGGCTGACGGTTGGACGGCCGTGGGATCAGGGTTATTCAAAGCGACTCCGAAAAATTTTGCGGATCATAATGCCTTGGCCCCACAGGCTCTGCGCGAATCGGCGCAGGGTCGACCGGGGATCAGCCCGGTGTGCCCCGACATGACCCGGCTCGATAGAATTTCCGGCATGCCGTATCGGAATATGACGCTGGACGACCTCGCCCGCCACATCGGCATGGATGCGCGCGAGGTGCGGCGGATGGCCGAGCGCGGCGATCTCCCCGGCCAGATGATCGGGGGACGCTGGCGATTCAATCGCATGCAGATGCTCGATTGGTTGCAAACGCGCATGCACACGCTCGACCCGCAGCAGATCCAACGGCTCGAAAACGCGATGGCGGACGGCGGCGATGACGAGCTGATCAGCCGCCTCATCGCGCCGGAGGGCATCGAGCTGAATCTGCCGGCGCGTTCGAAGGCCTCCGTGCTGCGCGAGCTTATCAATCTCGCCGAGCGTACCGGGCAGGTATTGAATCGCGCGGCGCTGGTCCAGGCCCTTGAAGAGCGGGAAATACTCGGGGCGACGGCGTTGCCGGGCGGGCTTGCGCTGCCGCATCCGCGGCGGCCGCTGCCGGAGGCGACGACCGAACCGTTGATCTGTCTCGCGCGTGTTCCGGCGGGTGTGCCTTTTGGCGCGCCGGATGGCGGACTCACCGATCTGTTCGTCCTGCTGCTCAACCACGATGATCGCGCCCATCTGATGTGTCTGGCCCGCCTGTCGCTACTTTTCGGACATTCGCCGCTGGCCGACGCGCTCCGTGCGGCTGGATCGCGGGACGAAGCGCTGGAGACGTTTGTGCAGGCGGATCGAGCGCTTCTGGCCACTCGTTAAGACGCCATGAACCCACCTCACGCGGGGCGAATCGGCTGCCGATTTTCGTCTTTTCCGCTACCTTATTGGGCAGTTCCTACCGGCGAAGTGGGGCGAAGGAGTTTGCGCTCGTGCGAAAACCGAAAGTGGGCGTGATCGGCGGCGGAGTGGTCGGCTCGGCGATGCAGAAACTCTGCGGCCAGGACACGGTCATTTACGACCCCTATAAGGCGGAATTCGCCGGTAACAAGGACGTGATCAACCGCTGCGACGCGGTGTTCGTCGGCGTGCCGACGCCGATGGCCGACGACGGCTCCTGCAACACGTCGATCGTCGAGGAGGCGGTGGCGTGGTGCGAAGCGCCGCTGATGATCATCCGCTCGACTGTTTCGCCCGGCACGACGGACCGGCTATCGGCCAAGTACAAGAAACACCTGGTTTTCCAGCCCGAATACCTGGGCGAGACCGTGCGACACGTGTTCGGCGACATGGCCGAGCGCGACTTCGTGGTGCTCGGCGGGACGACCGAGGCGATCTCGCAGGCGGCCGACCTATACAAACATTATTACAACGCGTATGTGCGCTACTATTTCTGCGACGCGATCACGGCCGAAGTCGCGAAATACATGGAAAACGCGTTTTACGCCGTCAAAGTCACGTTCGTGAACGAGTTCTACGACATCGCGAAGGCGCACGGCGTCGACTTCAACCTGTTGCGCGAAATGTGGCTGGCCGACCCGCGCATCAGCCGGGATCACACGTTCGTCTATCCCGAGTCGCGCGGCTTTTCGGGCAAGTGCCTGCCGAAGGATTGCAACGCGATCGTGAAGAGTTCGCGCGATCACGGGTATGAGCCGAAGCTGATGGCCGCCACGCTGAAGATCAATGAGGATTTTCAGAAGCAGAATCCGCGCTGAACAGTGCGGACGAACTAGGCTTT
>JBGAJB010000358.1:0-3300 GCA_044225155.1 Phycisphaerae bacterium
GCAGATTCTGGTCCAGTCGGCAACGAACACGCTCCGACTCGCGAACCAGCAGCCGCAGTCGGTCCTGGCCCTGCTCCAGTAAATCGCAGGTCAGGAAAATACGCGGGAAGTTTGATACGGGCGGCCTGAAACGGGCCGCCCGTTTTCTTTTCCCATGATTCGAAGGCGCAAAAAAACCTAGACGAGACCCTGCTCGCGGAGGGCAGCGCGGAGGTCGCCCGCTTCGCGATCCCGCGCAAAGGCATGCATGAATTGCTCGACGGCGTGCAGACGCTCGCGCGCGATGCGGCGCGTGACCTCAAATTTTAGATCGTTGATGCGTGCGTCCCAATATCGATATTCCAATTGCCGCAGCCAGGTTTTCAGCAATTGTTCGAGCGGCCGGCCTTCCGCCTGGTATTGGCGAAACTGGCGCAACAGGAAGAGCAGCCCGATCTCATCGAGCGCTTCGGCCTCGGCGACGACGCGCGCCTCGACCAGCGACGTGTTGCGGACATTCAGATGGCGGATCGCTTCTGTCGCGATTTCGACCGTTTCCTGCGGCAAAACACGCCCGACGGTCTCGATCAGCGCCGCCGCCCCGAGTTCTCGTTGAACGTCGCTGGTAGGGCGCGAAAGAAGCTGCCAGCGCTGCACGATGCCCTGCTGATACTGCACGGCCCAGCCGGCATCGTGGAACAGCGCGGCCACGGTACAGGCGTCGGCATCGGGCCGATCCGTGCCGATTTCCGGCAACCGGGCGAGCAGCTCGGCGGATTGCGCCACACGCTCGCTGTGCTCCCAAAGCGAAAGATCCGTGGCGCCGTCCACGTGCAGCGTGAGCAGTTCCCGGGCCCGGGCGGTTACGGCTTCCAAAGACAACGTGCACCTCTTCGAAGGGGCAAATCACTCATTCCGGTCGCGGAAGCTCGCGGCGCAAAGTCTCTTCCGGCGCGGACCAATCCGCGGCAAAGTCGCCCCGATAGCCCGAACAAATCGAACAATACAAAATCGGCCGCGATCGGACCGGCATCGTATGCCGGAAATGCGCCGACGACCAAAGACCGGCGGCATTATCGGCTGCCCTGCGCAATAAGCAATGCCGTCGCTCGCGACGGCCGATGTAACCGTTGACGCTAACCATTGGTCTGCAGGAGAAGGTAATGAGCGCGCCCGTCGCCGCCCCGGCCGATCTCGAAAAGGACGCACCGAATCAACCGGCCGGCGGCCTTTCTCCCGAGTTGCAGAAGGCCCTCGCGCGCCTGACGGAAATCAGCTCGCTGCCGGAGATCACGACGCGCATCGTCGAGGTGGTCGAGAATCCCAAGTCGACCGCGCAGGACATGCACGACATCGTGAAGAACGATCCCGCGCTCGCGTCGAAGATTTTGAAAGTCGTGAACTCCGCGTTCTACGGACTGCCGTCACAGATTTCGAGCCTCGATCGCGCGATCGTCATGATCGGTCTCTCGGCCGTGAAAAATCTGGCACTGGCCGCGTCGCTCGCCCGTTTGTTCCGGCCCGGCAACATCACCGATCGTTTCAGCGCCCGCGACCTCTGGACGCACTGCATCGCGGTGGGGGTCTGCGCGCGTTTGCTCGCCGAGAAGGGCATCGGTCGCGGCGAGGAAGCGTTCGTCGCCGGCCTCGTGCATGACATGGGCCTGCTGGTCGAGTTCCAGCTCTTCCCCGAGAAGCTCAAGGCCGTCGTCGAGCATTGCGAAGGCACCGGCGGAGATTTTCTCGCGGCCGAGCGCGATACGATCGGCGCGGATCATCAGACTTTCGGCGCGGCGCTGGCGGCCAAATGGAAGTTCCCGCCCGGCCTGCGTTCGGCGATCAGTCATCATCACAATCCGGAGTCGCTCAAGCCCGAACTGCGCACGCTCGTGACCGTCGTGCAGGTCGCCGACGCAATCTGCTGCCAGAACGAAATCGGCTTCTGCCTGACGGCGGCCAAGGCCGAGATTAGCGACGAGATGGCATCGAATGGCATGGACCCAGAAGCTTGTAGCGCAGCCCTCGAAGTAAGCGCCCGATCGATCAAGGAAATCGAGCAGATTTTCGCCGACTAAGAACCGGCGGCGAATCGGCGTCGCGTTCTCACTAGATCAAAAACAGTTGTTGCCTGAAGAACGGCTCGACGATCGTCGGATGCCAGCGCCTTTGTTGTAGATCAGTTGCCGTCGTTAACGACGGACCGGCGTCGCCGAGCGGCCGATGATCCAGCCGACGCCGAGCGCGATCAGCGGCAGGAGCGTCGCGCCGCCCAGGAAGAACCAGAAGTTGTTGCTGAACAGACGCACATAATCGGGCACGAAGCCCTGCATCACGCCTGCCACCACGCTGCCCGCGACCGCCATGAGCAGCAGCACCCCGACCAGCAGGCCACTGAACAACCCCTCGGTCGGGTCGGCGACCACTTGGGCCGCCATCGGCTCATACACCGGCTCAGCCGTCGGCTCTTCGACCGCTTCTTCGGCGGCCGCCTCGGGCTCCGGCTCCGGACGGGCGCGCGTCGGCTTCGGCGCGGCGGCCTCGTCTTCGCCGGGATAAATCTCATCCAGCAGTTCGGCGCCGAGCGAGGTGTCGTCCGACTCGCGCTTCAGATCGAGCAAGCCCGAGCCGCTGCCGGAGCCTTCGAGCGTGAGCTGATCGCCGGTTGGAGCGGAGCTGATCTGCGTCTTGGCCATCGGATCGGCATCGATCTCGAGTTCTTCGTCGTCGAAGACGCCGATGCCGCTCGCGGTGATGGCCGTACCTTCCTTCTTGGCCTGCTGCTCGTCTTCTTCGGCCGGGGCCAGCCCGATCATGCTCGTACCGCCGCCAGTGCCGCCGGAGTCAGCGAGCGAAGGCAGCTCGTCGTCGGCCGCTTCCAGTTGGATCTCGCCGGAATCACCCGTGGAGGGCGCGGGGCCCGCCAGCTTTTCGACGTCATCCGACTTGTAGAAAACCTTCCCGCCGTCGCGGAACTCGCGGAGCTTTCCGTCGCGCACAAGCTGCTTGAGCCCGTTTTCGTCGACATTCAGCCGGCTGCGTACCTCGTCGCTCGAATAGAAAGGCTTAGCCATCGCGGCGTTGCTCCCTGCCGTCTGGAGTTTAGGGTTTGTCGCTCTTCTTATCGCTGTCGGAATCACTCGAACCCGTCAGTCGCTGCTTGGCGACGAGTTCCTGCACTTTGCGGAAATCGGGCTGCGCACAATTGAAGTCGCGCAAATAGCGGTCGTAAATCCACGTGCGGGCCGCGGCGAGCCGAAGTTGACGCACGCCGCCCTGGTTCTCAATCTCGTAACACCACACCGTGCCCTGCTCGATGTCGAT
>JBGAJB010000359.1:0-3103 GCA_044225155.1 Phycisphaerae bacterium
GTTGGCGCACGGGCCGTTGACGATGATTCGCGCTGAAGCAGCTACTTGGCGGCGGCTTTTTCCTTGTCCTTCGTGAAATAGTTGCCGCCGAACTTCTTCTGGAAGCGCTCGACGCGGCCGGCCGTATCGACGAACTTCTGCCGACCCGTGTAGAACGGGTGGCACGCCGCACAGATGTCGACGTGCAGCTCGCCGGCGGTGGCGCGGGTTTCAAAATGATTGCCGCACGCACACTTGACCTTGCACGCGACGTATTTCGGATGGATCTCTTTCTTCATGTTCCACCTAGCCTGCCCGGGGCACGCCCTTGCGCCACCGGAGCCCAGTATTATTGTCAGGTTCCCCGGCTTTGGCAAACCGGCGCGCCCAAATCTCCCGATACGGAGCGAAAACGGACGGTTGCGTTCTTGCCCGTCGTGCCAATAATCTCGCAGACATAGCCTTTGAACAAAGGACCGCGGATGGCCGACTACGACGATCGTTCTGACTCCCCCTGGCCGGCGACGTCCAGCCTCCTGTCGATGGTGGGCTGGTTCGTCATCGTCACCAGTGCGGCCTGGGCCGGCTATTCGCTCTGGGCGATCGGGCAGGCCCAAGCGGGCGCCCCGGACGTAATGAGCGTTTTTGCCGGCCTGGGAATTGGCCTGGCCGTCGCACTCATCTGCTGGGGTCTATCCGCGATGCTCGTGCGGCTGGATGGCCTGCAGCGGGCGATCACCTCGCTCGGCGCCGCCCGTTCGGACGTCGGCGGTGCGCGGCGCGACGTGGAAATCTCGCAGGGCGACGAGCTGGTCCTGCTGCTCCGTGAAGTGCGGGATATTTCTCTGCTGAGCGATCAGCAACGCCAGATGCGTCTGCACGCGCTGGGACAGGCGGCGATCAGCGTCCTGCAGCGCGACGTGCCGCAGCTTTTGCGCGAGCACAATTGGATCGAGGCCCGCCGCCGCGTGCAGGAAGCGCGCGAGCGTTATCCGATGCTCGCCGAGTGGGATGCCTTCGAGCGCCAGATCGAGCAGATGCGCACGCAGGTCGAGGCGCAGGACATTGAAAACGCCGAGCGGCAGGTCGCGGATCTCGAAGCGCTCGGGGCTTGGGACCGCGTCTCCGAGGTCTGCAACGACCTGCTCCATCGCCATCCGACCTCGCAGCGCGCCAACGCGCTCGCCCAGCGCGTCCGCTCGCAGCGAAGCACCGTGGAAGCCGAGCAGCGCGCCAAGCTCATGGCCCAGGCGCAGGAGGCGACGAACTCGCGCGACTGGCGCGCGGCGCTGACGGCCGCCACGGCCCTGATTCAGCGCTTCCCGCGCACGGCCGAGGCCGCGGCGCTGATGCAGCAGCTCCCGCTGTTGCGGGAGAACGCCGAGATTCAGGCCCGGCAGGTGTTGGAGCACGAATATCGTGAAAACGTCAAGCACCACCGGTTTGAGGATGCGCTGCGCGTCGCGCACGATCTGATCAACCAGTATCCCGGCTCAAAGCAGGCCGAGATTCTGCGCGAGCAGTTGCCCAAGCTTGAAGAGATGGCGCACGCGGTACCGCGGGCGTAATCGCGCGCTCGGCGAATTCATCCTCGCAAAAAAAAAGAAGGTGATCGGGCGCTGCCGCACTCCGATCACCTTCAAATTTTCTTGACGGGACCGCTACAGCCCATAATTCGACAGAAGTATGCCCAGATCAGAAAGGTCCACGTCGCCGTCGGCATCCAGGTCGCCTTCCGCCAGCGTCGCGCCGGAAGCACGTCCGTAGTTTGCGAGAACGACGCCCAGGTCGCTGAGATCGACAGTTGGTCACGAACAATTCGTAGTCCGTTAGGTCGATGTGTCCGTCCTGAGTCACATCGCCGCGAACGAATTTCTCTTCCAGCGCGCCGGAGAACAGCGGCGAGCCGCTGGGCGAAGCCGCGCCGATATTTGGCAGCGTCGCGGATGCGATGAACACGCTGACGAAATCGCCGACCGCAACCGGCGTCGGGAAACCAGGCGGCAAAGGCAGCTCGGGCAGCGTCGGAAAGCGCGTCTCATATTGCAACTCCGAGACGCCGAAGGCCGTACTATTCGCGATCACGCGGCCGACAAAACCGCCGTTGATGTACACGTCAGAACTGCTGTTGCAGGGGCTCGACGCGTACTGCGTGCTGAATGAGGAAATCCCGGTGAAGTCGCGCGGCACGGTGAACGTGTAGTCGTCATTGCTGATAATCGGTCGGTAGTACAACGCCGTAACGAAGCTCTGACTCACGCGGAGTTTGGCGTTTCCCACCGATTGGCCCGCGCCCGATTGTCCGCTGCTTGGGGTCCTGAAATCCACTTTGATTTGAAAGTTGCCGTCATTTCCTCAGTTCTTTTTCTCGACGATCGACGCGCTGGGGTTGGGCAGCACGGCCGAATCGATGAGAGGGGGCCGGTGTGATGCGAAGAACTACTCAGCCCGTCCACAAGATGGCGAGTTTGTCACCTTGCGAGCAGCTACTGCCGCTGCGCGTACCAGGCGAACCAGAATGCATAGACACGCGGTACGTCCGCCTCGCCGCTCGGGGCGGCCGGGTCGGTGACGGCCCAGTATTTCCAGGTGCCGTCCCGCAATTCCGCGACCAGCGGCGTCTTCAACTCCCAGCCTGGTGGGCTCTTCGCCGGTTGCGACGCGACCGGGAAGCGGAGCTTTTCGTCACCGAAGTAGGGGAGATAGGCGTCGCGGCGGTAGGGGATGCCGCGCTCGGGGATCGGAAGAACCAGCGTCGTCTCAGAGTGCTGTTTTTCCCAATCGCGAAACGTGGTCACTTGGCAGGGCAGTACGGCCAGCGTTTCGCCGCGGACGGCGGCGGGGCCGGCGATGGCGCGAAATTGCAGTTGGCTCCAGAGGCTCTCGCCGGACGGCGCGGAAGTCAGCCTCGACGCAGGCGCGTCGGCGGCGGAGCGGGCCGCTGGTTCGCCAGCCGGGTGCCGGTCGAACATGACCAGGTTCGAGTTGTAGAGCAGACCGCTTACGCCGAATTCGAGCACTTCTCCGCTCTGCGTCCGATCAAACACGACGACGGAGTCGCAGAGCGGGTTATAGGTGACAGCGATTGGTTCGCCGCCCAACGTGTCGTTGCACACTTCATGCC
>JBGAJB010000360.1:0-3100 GCA_044225155.1 Phycisphaerae bacterium
GGGCCGACGATGCAGAGCGGCGCGGCATTCGGTTGACCGGTCATCGTGCACTCCTTTGCGCGGGTCCGGCAGTACCGTACTTTCCCCTGATTCAGACAATCTAAGAATAACCTAACATTTGTTCGGTGTCAAATTCCAGACGGGATCTTTTGCACGATATGTAGGGGCTAGCGGCCGGACCGCCCCCGAGGGGCGCGAGTGGCATCAATATGCGTAACATCCTAACTGCTTACGAATTCAGGAGTTTGGCGCCGACGTCGAATCCGCCGGCCGGGCCCCGTGTGTGTATGTGGTTCCGCGCCAGGTAGTGGCATTGCGACCACCCAGCCGGCCCATTGCATTCATGAGCATCGCTACGCAGAGCACCGCCCCGAACGGGTAGGTCAAGAACCACGCCCCCGGGTTGCCCGTCAGGCGATAAAAACGCCGCATGATCGACATCTGGCTCGCGATCGCGATCGCACCGGCGGCCGACAGCCACGCGCGTTCCGTGCCGCCCAGGATGCCGGCCCACACAGTCAGATAGGGCGACAGACTGACGATCAGCAGCACGGCCACGCTGGCGAGCAGCCGCGGAAATGTGCCGAAACACCCGTAGAAGATTCGCGACCAGCCGCGCCAGATTTGTTTGAAGCCCGTGTACATCCGCACCCGGTAGAGGTCGCCGCCGCGGATGACGCGCAGCCGCAGCCCCGCCTGCTTTACGCGGCGCGCCATGTGCATGTCTTCGTTCAGCGTGTCCTTGACGGCTTCGTGCTGCCCGATCGCGTCATACGTGCGACGCGGCAGGAGCATGAACGCCCCATTGGCGTAGGCGGTCGCACAGCGCGGATCATTCACGCGCTGCGGCGGAAACCAGAACACCATCACCGCGCCGGCCACCGGCTGAATGATCTTTTCCCACAGCGAACTCGTTTCGAGATGCGGCAAGACGGAGAGAAAATCGACCTTTTCGCGCAGGGCCAAGCGCATCGCGCTGCTTAGTAGGCGTGTCGAATCATAGGTGCAGTCCGCGTCGGAATAGCAGAGCCAATCGCTCGTCGCCCGCTCCGTCCCTTCGCGCATCGCGTTGTTCTTACCGAACCAGCCGGGCCGCAATTCGCGGACGTGCAGCGCGAGCATGCGCGGGTCGCGCGCGGCGAATCCGTCGATGATCGCGCCCGTGCGATCACCGCTGCGGTCATTGACGATAATCACTTGCAGACGTGGGTAGTCCTGCCGCAGCAATCCTTCGACGCAACGGCCGATGTTGGCTTCTTCGTCCTTTCCGGCCACGATAACAGTCAGCGGCGGCAGTTCGTCACGGGCGGCCCCAGGCTCGTCCTCGCGCAGCACGGCCTCCCGGCCCGCGCGATTCAGGTCTACGTGCCGTTTCAGCCAGATGAACGCGATCAGCAGCGTGAACCAGAACCAGGCCCCAACCCAAAAGCTGGAAAACTGAGGAAATTCGAGTGCAATCAGCAAGCCGCGCCCCTGAAAACGCGCGGATGCTACCGCCGGGGGCACGACCGGTAAACGCGACAATCCTCCCCTCGACGATCTATCTGTTTGCTCGGCGAGTAGTGGACCCACAAGCGAAATCGAATTGAATGCCCCCGCCGCGATCGGTACACTCATTACTCCTCTGCCGGTCTGGGAGCCGGTTCAGGTCGATCGCCCTTCGGGGGAAGGGCGTTTGTTTGGATGCCGCTTCGGCGGTCCACTCAGCCTCTCTTGGGAGATATCTCCACATGCACTCATTTCGCCAGGGCTGGAGCGTTCTCGCTTTGGTCGTCAGCGCGGCCGCTTCGAACGCCTTTGCCGATGAATTCTGGACATTCGTCAACGAGATGCCGGCCGACCACGTCGGCGAGGCGTGGGTTCGCCCCACGCGCGGCCAAGCGCTGCTGCTCGATTTCGACGCGCTGGAGGCACATCTGAAAGCGGCTCCGGCGGAGTCACTGCAAGGCGCCGTTGATAGCGAGTTCGTCATCGAACTTCCCACGCCCGACGGCGGTATGCAGCGCTTTGCGCTCGTCTATTCACCCGTGATGGCGCCGGAACTCGCGGCCGAATTCCCCGCGATTCGCACGTACCTGGGGCAGGGAATTGATGATCCCGCCGCGACGCTGCGGGCGGACACCACGCCGGCCGGGTTTCACGCCCAAGTGCTTGGCCCGGGCGATTCCTGGTACATCGACCCCTACACGCGCGGCGACAACGTCGCGTACACGAGTCACCACAAGCGTGATCTGACGCCGCCCGGCGATTTTTCATGCACGGTGTTTGAACCGGATGGTCTGCACAATCTTCCACCGGAGCTGAAGGGCCTGCGCAGCAGCGGCGGCACGCGTCGCGAGTACCGTCTCGCCGTCGCGGCCACGGGCGAATACACGGCGTTTCAGGGCGGCACGGTTACCGCCGGTCAGGCCGCGATTGTGACAGCGATCAACCGCGTCACGGGTGTTTATGAGATTGAGTGCGCCATTCGCCTGATTCTCGTGGCCAATAACAGCCTGCTCGTCTACACGAACTCGGCCTCTGATCCGTACACGAATTCGAACGGCGGAACGATGCTGGGCCAGAACGTGTCGAATATCAACGCCGTGATCGGTTCCGCGAACTACGACATCGGACACGTCTTCTCGACTGGGGGCGGCGGCGTCGCCTATCTCGGCGTGGTGTGCACGTCGTCCAAGGCCGGTGGGGTAACCGGTCTGGGTGCTCCGACGGGCGACGCGTTCTACATCGATTACGTCGCACACGAAATGGGTCACCAGTTCGGCGCGAATCATAGCTTCAATGGCGTCGCCAGCTCATGCAGCGGCAATCGCGCAAGCAGCGCGGCGTACGAGCCGGGCAGCGCGTCGACCATCATGGGCTACGCGGGCATTTGCGGAGTCGACGATCTGCAGGCTCACAGCGATGCCTACTTCGTCCACAAGAGCTATGACGAGATTCTGGCCTATGTCGGAGCGGGCAGCAGTTGCGAAGCGTCGATCACGACCGGCAATACGGTGCCGACTGTCAATGCCGGCCCCGACTACACCATTCCGAAGCAGACGCCGTTTACGCTGACGGCGTCGGGCAGCGACCCGGACGGCGACACGCTGACCTATTG
>JBGAJB010000020.1:0-24819 GCA_044225155.1 Phycisphaerae bacterium
GACGCATGAAAGGCGAGCGCCGCAGCAAGCGCAAAGGCGAGAGCGTCGAGTTCGCCGATTACCGTAACTACGTCATTGGCGATGACTTACGCTTCCTCGACTGGAACATCTACGCCCGGCTCGAACGATTGCTGATCAAGCTCTTTCTCGAAGAGGAAGACCTGAACGTCAGTGTGCTTTTCGACGTTTCCCGCAGCATGGATTGGGGCGATCCGCACAAGGGCATCTATGTCAAACGCGTGGCGGCCGCGTTAGCGTACATCGGGCTGGTGAACTACGACCGCGTCAGCCTCTACGGCTACTCCGACTCGCTTTTGCACGAGATGCGCGCGATCCGGGGGCGGAAGCTGGCCGGCCAGATGCTGGATTTCCTCCGCAAGATTCCGATTGAGGGTTCGTCAAACTTCACGGCCGTCGCCAAGCGCTTCGCCCTGCGGCACAAAGGCAAGGGCGTCTGCATCGTCCTCAGCGACTTCATGGACAAGGGCGGCTACTCCGACGGCATGCGGTTCCTGCTCGGCCGCGAGCTCGACCTCTATGTGATCCAGGTACTCAGCCCGGAAGAAATCGATCCGACGCTGGTGGGCGATCTGAAGCTGGTCGACGTCGAAGACGAAGATGTCGCCGAAGTCACCGTCAGCCGGCCGCTGCTGAACAAGTACAAGGCGATGCTGACCGGCTACTGCACGGAGTTGAAGAACTACTGCACGCAGCGCGGAATCACGTATCTCTTCACGAACACGCGCGTCCCATTCGACACGCTCGTGATGTCCTATCTGAGACAACGGGGGTTGCTGCGGTGACGGCTGCATGAGCTTTCTCGCCCCCGCCATGTTCTGGATCGCGGCCCTGGCGATGCCGGCGCTGCTGGTTCTGTATTTCCTGAAACTGCGGCGGCGACAGCAAACCGTGCCCAGCACGCTGCTCTGGAAGCGCGCCGTGCAGGACCTGCAGGTCAATGCGCCGTTTCAGAAACTGCGGAAAAATCTGCTCCTGCTGCTGCAACTGCTCATCCTGGCGGCCGCGATCTTCGCCCTCGCGCGGCCGGTCGTGAATTCGCCCGTCAGCAACGAGAAGAGCGTGATCCTGCTCATCGATCGCTCGGCCTCGATGAACACGCAGGAAGGCGACCAGACGCGGCTGGACGAGGCAAAGGAACAGGCGCGGCGCTTGATCCGCTCGCTCAGCGCCAGCGGGAACGCGTGGTGGAAATTCTGGGCGCGGAAGGAAGATCAGCCGCGCGTGATGGTGATCGCGTTCGCCGATCGGGCGCAGGTGATCGTCCCGTTTACCTACAACCTCTCGGACGCGGCGAATCTCGTCGAGAGCATTACGCCCAGCGACGCGCGCACCAATCTGCGCGAAGCGCTCGAACTCGCCGAAGCCTACATGATGCAGACGCGCGTCGAGCAGACGCCGATCTCCGCGGCCCAGGAATCGAGCATCGTCGTGCTCTCCGACGGCGGCTTTGGCGATCTGCACGATGTCGTCCTGCGCTCCGGCGGTGTCAAGGTCATCAAGATCGGCGACACACACAACAACGTCGGCATCACCGGACTGCGCGTGCAGCGCGGCTATGAAAACCCCGAGGACCTGAGCGTCTTCGTCCAGGTCGAAAATTTCTCGTCCGAAGCCGTCGATACCGATGTGTCGCTCTACGTCGACGGCCGGTTGGGCACGGGTCGCGTACAGAGCATCGCGCTCGGCCCCGCACGCGGCAAGACCGCGGCCGAGGGCACCTCGCAGCCGGCCGCGGAACAAGGCGGAAGCAACGGTTCGCTCACGTTCGAGTTCCCGATGAGCGGCGCGGGCGTCGTCGAGGCGCGTCTCAGCCGCAACGACGCTTTGGCCACGGACAATCAAGCCTGGTCGATCGTCCCGCCGCCGCGCAAGCTGAAGGCGCTGCTCGTCAGCGAAAAGAACTTCTTCCTGGAGCGCGTGCTGAAAAACCTCCCGCTCGAAAAGTTCGTATACCTGACGCCCGACCAGTATGAGAGCGCGCCGAAGGCCGAGTTGGAGAATGAAGGTCGTCTGTCGTACGACGTGGCCGTCATCGATCGGCACGACACCGCGCGCCTGCCGATCGGAAACTACCTGTTCATCGACTGCGTGCCGCTGATTCCGGAGGTGAAAGTAACTGGCGAACTCGGCTGGCACGCGATGCAGTGGTGGGACGACACTCACCCCGTCCTGCGTCACGTCGCGCTCGAGTACGTCTATGCCTCAAAGGGCAAGACGCTGGAGCTGCCGCGCGAGGCGCAGACGCTGATCGAAGGGCCGCAGGGGCCGGTGCTCGCCCGCTACTCGAAAGACGGCCGCCAGTATCTGATCCTCACGTTCTCCATCACCGACAGCACCTGGTGGAATAAACTCGGGTTCCCCGTGTTTCTCTACAACGCCCTGCGCTTCCTCGGCAGCGGCGCGGCCATCGGCGATCAGGAGCCAACCCGTCCGGGCGACGCGTTCGACATTCCGCTGCCGGCCGGCACAAACGCCGCCACGGTCACCGCGCCGAATAACGAGAAATCGACCGTGACGCCCGACCCGACCGGCATCGCGCGCTTCGCCGGAACGAGCCGCGTGGGCGTATACTCCGTGGCCCCGGCGGCCGAGGGAGCCGATCGCTACGCGGTCAATCTCGAGGACGCCGCCGAAAGCGACATCGTGCCACGCGAAGATTTGAAACTCGCGGAAGGTGTGAAGGTCTCGATCGGCGAGGGGATCAAGACGTCGACGCCGGAGATCTGGCGCTGGTTCCTGGCGACCGCGCTGCTGATCCTGTTGACGGAGTGGTATATCTACAATCGGCGGGTCGTGATCTGACCGCACGGAAAAAAAGGCGCTCGGATCTGCCGTCCGTCCGCCGATGCGGATCGAGCAGTAGCGGGTAACAAAGCATGGACCTCAAACCGGGACAAAAAGTTCGCATCCACCAGGAAATCGACCGCCGCGAAGGCGCGTGGACCAACGAGGTCGTGGGCACGGTCGTTTCGGTCGAGGCTGCCAAGACGGGTAGCTGGTTCGCGCACGGCAAAGATCACAAGCTGTGGCTCAACCGCATCCGCCTGCAAAAGGACAACGGCGAGCTGACGACCATCTCCGTGGATCAATTCACGCGGTTCGAGGTGCTGGGCAGCTAGGCTGCGGCGCTTCTTCTACGTCCTTTGCCGATACGATATTCCATTCGGCGTTGCGGGAACGGGCTGGCCCCGCGCCCTGGGCCGCGGAGCAGTCGATGAACCCGATCCATGCCGTTTTCGAGCGCGCCCAGCGCAGCGGCGAACCGGCGCTCGTGCCTTATCTGACTGCCGGCTATCCCGATCGGGCTGCCTTTCTGCGGCACCTGCAGACGATCTCCGACGCCGGAGCCGACGTAATTGAGATCGGCATTCCGTTCAGCGATCCGATCGCCGATGGCGCGACGATTCAGCAGGCCTCCCACACTGCGCTGGAACATGGCGCACGGCTGCGCGATTTGCTCGATGATTTGAAAAACGTCCAACTGCCGCAGCCGCTCGTATTCATGTCGTATCTAAATCCGCTGATGGCGCTCGGCATGCGGCCCGTGCTGCGCGAGATGAACGACGCGCGCGTGCACGGCTTGATCGTGCCCGATCTGCCGGTGGAAGAGTCCGATGACTGGCTGGAGGCAGCCCGGGCGCACGCAATTCACATGGTCTTTCTGGCCGCCCCGACCAGCACGCCGCATCGCATCCGCGAGATCGGGCGGCGCAGCGACGGCTTTGTATACGCCGTGAGCCTGACGGGTACGACGGGCGTGCAACGCGAGATGAACGGCGACCTGCCGGCCTTTCTCGATCTTGTACGCCGCGAAACGAGCCGCCCGGTCGCAGTGGGATTCGGAATTACGTCCGCCGATGCGGTTCGCGCCTTGCGCGGCCACGCGGATGGCGTGATCGTCGGCAGCCGCATTGTGCAGGCCATCCGCGACGGCGAGGACGTGGGCAAGCTGGTGCGCGCGTTGAAGTCCGCGACGCAGGGTAAATAGGGCGGAGTCGCTGGGCAATCGCCGCTCCCGGCGAAATCGGCGGCGCAAGGATGAGATTCGGCCGCGGCAGAAACGCCGGGTTCAAGGGGTTGTCATGCTGGTCGTCATGAAGTCGGATGCGGGACAGGCCGCGATCGATCATGTCTGTGCGGTGATTACGGACCTGGGCCTCGCGCCGCATCCGATCCCCGGCAAGGTGCGGACAGCGATCGGCATCACCGGCAATGTCGCGCCGGTCGATCCTTCCACACTCGCGGGCCTGCCGGGCGTTCTGGAAGTCATCCGCGTTACCAAGCCCTTCAAGCTCACCAATCGCGAGATGAAGCCCGAGGACACCGTCATTCGCGTCGGTGGCGCGGAGATCGGCGGGCCGCAGTTGACGGTGATCGCCGGACCCTGCTCGGTGGAGACGCGCGAGCAGACGCTGGGCATCGCACGGGAGCTGAAGAAGCTCGGCGCAAACCTGCTGCGCGGCGGTGCGTTCAAGCCGCGCACGTCGCCCTACGCGTTTCAGGGGCTGGGAGAGCCGGGGCTGCACATCCTCGACGAAGCGCGGCGCGAAACTACGCTGCCGGTCGTGTCCGAAGCACTGAGCACCGAGGACCTCGCCCTGGTCGAGTCGCATGTCGATGTCATTCAGATCGGTGCGCGGAACATGGCGAACTATCCGCTGCTCCGCGCGGCCGGTCGCTGCCGCAAGCCCGTGCTGCTGAAGCGCGGCCTGGCCGCGACGCTGGAGGAATTCCTGCTGGCGGCCGAGTACATCATGTCCGAGGGGAATCGCCAGGTGATTCTCTGCGAACGCGGAATCCGCACCTTCAGCGACTACTCGCGCTTCACGCTCGACATCAGCATCGTGCCGGAGTTGAAGCGCATCACGCACCTGCCGGTCATCGTCGATCCCAGCCACGCCGCCGGCCGGCGTGAGCTGGTCCTGCCGCTGGCCCGCGCGGCGATCGCCGCGGGGGCGGACGGCGTGATGGTCGAAGTTCACAACGAGCCGCAGCGGGCGCGCTCTGACGGCGCGCAAGCCCTGACGCTCGACATGTTCGCGGAGCTGATTGACGAGCTGAAAATCATCGCCCCGGCCGTTCCGCGAGCACGCCGCGCCTGACGCGCACTACTTTCCGCGTTTCCGGGAACCAAACGACGCCACCGGCCGTCTGATGATGGGTACCATTCAGGCGGCGCGACTGTGCCGCCGCGCGGCGCCGTTCACGGTTGAGCGCGTGCCGCATGCAGTTCGCGAAATATCGCGGGAGCCTCCTCATGCGCCGATCGAGCCCAGGTCAAGCCCGTTTGTTTCCGTCGAATCCCCGCCCCGGATTTCGATCCGCGCCTCCGCCGCTCGCGCTGCTGGCTGCGCTCTGCTTCATCGTCACGGCCGTGGCGGATGATCGGCCGCCGATCGATCTGCCGGTGAAGCGCGTCGCGCTTTTTTCGAGCGGAGTCGCGTACTACGAGTGTGAAGCGACCGTCGACGGCGCGGCCACCGCCTCGATGCAATTCCGCACGCAGCAGATCAACGACATCATCAAATCGATGGTGGTGCAGGATTTCGACGGCGGCACGGTCGGCGTCATCAGTTATGCGTCCCAGGCGCCGATCGATCGCACCTTGAAGAGCTTCGGCGTCGATATCACCGGCAAGCCGACTCTCGGGCAACTGCTCGACCAGCTGCGCGGCGAGCCCGTGCAGATCACGGGCGGGCGCGCGGTAACGGGCACCATCGTCGGCGTCGAGCGGCAGAAAGTCATCGTCGAAAAGGAAGTCGTCGAACAGGATGTACTGAACATCCTGACCGATCGCGGTCTCGTGCAGCTTCGCATGAGCGAGTTGCAGGGCGTCAAGCTGACGAACGAAAAGATCGATGCCGAATTGCGGAATGCACTGGCCACGCTCGCGACTTCCCACGACGCCGACAAGAAAAACGTCGTGCTGCGTTTTGATGGCCAGGGCAAGCGACACGTGCGTGTGGCCTACCTGCTCGAAGCGCCAATTTGGAAGACCAGCTATCGGCTTGTGCTCGATCCCGAGGGCAAGCCGTTCCTGCAAGGCTGGGCCACAGTGGAAAATGCGACCGAAGATGATTGGCGCGACGTCCGGCTCTCGCTGATCTCCGGCCGGCCGATCTCATTCACGATGGACCTGTATTCGCCGCTCTACATCCCGCGCCCGCGCGAGGAGCTCGAGCTATACGCGTCTCTCCGCCCGCCGACATACGAGGGCGGCATTCCCGCCGAAGCGGCGAAAGCGCCCGCGCCTACGATGAAGAGTCTTGCCGCCGCCGCGCGTGCGGATGCGGGGGAAAACGCCAACCAAGCGCGGCGGGGATTCTTAGGTCGATCCGGTGGGCGAGTCATTGACGGTAGTGCTTCCACCTCTGGAGACAAGGACCGGGACGGAGTCGCCGACGAGCGGCGCCCCTTGGGCCTTGAAAACGCGGGCGTCGCCTCCGTCGCCGACGCCCGCGATGCCGGAGAGTTGTTCGAATACGGAATTCGCACGCCCGTTTCCATTCCGCGCCAACACTCGGCCATGCTGCCGGTCATCAATCAGGCCGTGCAGGCGGAAAAGGTCAGCATCTACAACCCTGCCACCCACCCGAAATATCCGCTGAACGGCCTCCAGCTCACGAACAGCACCGACCTGCACATCATGCAGGGGCCGGTGACGGTCTTTGAAGACGGCGTGTACGCCGGCGACGCGAAGCTCCCGGACCTCAAGCCCGGCGAGCAGCGGCTGATCGGCTACGCCCTCGATCTCGGTGTCGAAGTAACAATGGAGTCGAAGCCGACGCCCGACGAATTGGTCAGCCTGCGGATCAACAAGGGCGTGTTGATTCACCGGCACAAGTACGTCGATTCGCGTCTCTACAAGGTCCGCAACAAGCTTCAGAAGCCGCGCAGCGTGCTGCTGGAACAGGCCTACGGCGATGACTGGAAGCTGATCGATCCCGAAAAGCCGACCGAACGGGCGCCCGGCCTGTCGCGCTTCAGAGTCGAAGTGCCGCCGGGCAAGGTCGTTGAGCAAAAGGTCGTGCTGGAAAATCTGCACGACGAAGGCATCGGAATCAGCGAGCTGGGTTACGACGTTTTCCGCTTCTACCTGGAATCGAGAGTAATCTCGCCCGCCGTCCGCGATGCCCTGCAAAAGGTGGTCGCGCTGCGGACCGAGCGCGATCGCATCTCGAATCAGCGCCAGGGCAAAGAGCGCGACGTGAACGAAGCGGTGGCCGAGCAGGCGCGCATTCGCGAAAACCTCAAGACGCTCGAACGCGGCAGCGACGCCCACAAGCGGCAGCTCGACAAGTTCGACAAGCTCGAAACGCAGATTGAAGGCTTCCGCACCGAGTTGGCGACCCTGCGCCAGAGCGAGGAAGCCAAGAGCAACGAACTGCAAAACTACCTGATGAACTTGAACGTGGAGTAGCGTCGGCGAGAAAAGAGTTGTGCCTTTCAATCCGAGCCGCGCAGGTGCGCCCCGGCGCGGCTTAGAGCGCCTGGACGGCCTGCGTCAGATCGGCGATCAGGTCGTCGGCGTCCTCGATTCCCACGCTCAAACGGACGAGGCCGTCCACGATGCCGTTGCGCTCGCGCACGTCGCGCGGCACCGAAGCGTGCGTCATGATCGCCGGGTGATTCGCGAGCGATTCGACGCCGCCCAGGCTCTCCGCGCAGGAGAAGAGCTTCAACGCGCTCATGAAGCGGCTCGCCGCCGGCAGTCCGCCAGGCAGCACGACCGTCACCATGCCGCCCGGGCCGCACATCTGTTGCTTGCAGAGGGCGTGATCGGGGTGCGACGGCAAGCCCGGATAGATGACCTTCTCGAACGCCTTTTGTGCGGCGGCCCACTCAGCCACGCGCAGCGCATTTTCGCAGTGGGCCTTCATCCGCACGCCCAGCGTCTTGATGCCGCGGTGAACGAGGAAGCAGTCGAAGGGGCCGGGCACGCCGCCGGCCGCGTTCTGAAAGAACTTCAGCGGCTCGATCAGCGCCGCGTTTTTCATGATGAGCGCGCCGCCCACCACATCGGAATGGCCGCCGAGGTATTTCGTCACGCTGTGCAGCACGATGTCGGCGCCGAGCGCGAGCGGCTGCTGGAGCGCCGGAGAGGCGAACGTGTTGTCGACCACCAGCGTCAGGCCGGCGTCGTAGTCCATCGGCGAGCCGCCCTTGGCCGTCAGCGCGCGGGTCCCGGAGCGCTGCGCTTTGGACTTCACGGCGCGGGCGACGGCCGCAATGTCCAACAGGCGCAGCATCGGATTGGTGGGCGTCTCAAGCCAGACCATGCGCGTCGTGTTGTCGATCAGGCCGGCAATGTCCTCCGGGTTTGTGCTCTCGCAATAGCGCGGCTCAAGTCCCCACGGCTTGAACACCCGCTCCATGAGGCGGAATGTGCCGCCGTACATATCGCGATACGCAACGATTGAATCTCCCGGCCGCAGGAGCGCGGAATAGAGCGCGTTGGTCGCGGCCATGCCGGATGCGAACGCGAGCGCGCCGGCGCCGCCTTCCAATTCCGCGAGACAGCGCTGCAAGCCGGTGCGCGTCGGATTGTCCGTGCGGGAGTATTCGTAGCCTTTGTGCTTGCCCGGCGCGGCTTGGGTGAAAGTACTCGTCGCGTAGATTGGCGGCACCGTTGCGCCGCTGGAAGCATCCGGATCCTGACCGACGTGGATGGCCTTGGTGGCGAACTTCATGGCTGAAACTCCAAACAATTCTGAAAAAGCTTCGGCGCGCAGTGTATCCGGACCGCTTGGGCTAACTGAACCAGGATGGCAGCGGCGTGAAGCGCCAAATCGCTTGTCCGGCGAGATTGGCATACACGCCGGCCATCAGGTCGTCGCACAGCACACCCCAGCCCGCCGGCAGGTCTTCGAGCTGGCGGGCCGGCGGTGGTTTCAAGACGTCGAAGACGCGAAAGAGGAAGAATTGGCTCGCGAGCCACGCGAGCGCGGCCACCGATGGCCAGCCGTTTGGCCACGAGAGGGCCACGGCCGGCGCGACGAGCAGGGCGACCCATTGGCCGGCGAATTCGTCAAGCACAAACGGCTTGGGATCATCGCTGCCGAATTTCGCGATCGCCCAGGCGCCCCAATGCACGGCGAAATGAGACGCGGTCGCGATTCCCAGGAGCGTCGCGAGATTCAGGGCGCGCGGAAAGTTTTCGGGAAATGCCCGAACGATGACCAGGGCGAGTAGCAGATGCAGGAATGACGCGGCGAGCGAGCCCCAGCTGCCGGACGCGAATGGCGCGAAGCCGCTGCCACCGACGGTGATGACCGCGGCCTTCAACGCGTCCGGAGCCTTCAAGCGGACGCCTCGCGGGAACGGTCGGAAGGAACGACGCGCGGGAAGGCTTCGCCGTCGCGGTGGACGACGGGGGCCGACATGGCTCGCTCAGAAAGCAGCACGGCCCGGGCCCGATGTGTGTAAGCAATGATCGAGAGCGCCGTGACGACCACCGTCGCCCAGACGCACGTTTCGCGCAGCCACGCGAGCGACACGGGATACCAGGCCAGCACGCCCAGCACGACGCACGCGCTGGCCGACTGCACGAACATCTTCAGCTTGCCGATCCAGTTGGCGGCGAATTCGCTGCCCTGCGCTTCGATGAAAGCCCGCACGGCTGACACGAAGAGTTCACGGAGCAGGATCAGCACCGCCATCCACGGCGCGATGCCGGTGACATTCTCCTGTCGCACGGGATCGTAGAAATTCGCCCCGGCGAAAAAGATGAACGCCCCGCACACGAGCACCTTGTCGACGACCGGATCGACGATGCGGCCGAACGGCGTCACCTGTCCCCAGGAGCGCGCCAACCAGCCATCGAGCACGTCGCTCAACGCGGCAGCCAGAAAAACCCAAAAGCTGGCGGCCAGAAGCCAGTGCCGGGCGGGCTCCCCCGCGGCCGAGTATTGGGAAAGCAGAGCAAAGAAGACGATTGCGAGGACGAGGCGCCCGAGGGTGATCTGATTGGGAATCGTGATTTTCATGCGCGATTCAACTCAAGCAGACCAGCTTATCGCCGCGTAGCGCGCTTCGAAAGCGCCACCACCGCCGCATACCCCGCCGGCGCTATGGGCGAACCGGCGTTTTCGCCGGCTGCGTCGCGGCGGCCGCTGCCGCCATCTCGGCCTTCTCCTTCGAGACGGCCAGGCCCGGAGCACACAGATCATTCACGGTCTTCATCTGGCCGGCATCGAGAATACCTTGCAGGTCCTCGAGCATTTTCTTGAGGATGGCGTAGCGCTTCGCGTCGTCGAGATTGCCCTGCGAATTGGCCGACTCATAGGTCTTGGTCTGCACTTCACGGAACTTCGCCTGCTGCTCGTCATTGAGCTTGAGCGCCGCGACAAAGCGAACGATGTCCGCGACGTGCAGCTCGCCGGTCGGATTGCTGGAGAGCTTCTTCAGAGTTTCGTCCAGCTTCGTTTTCTGCTCGGGCGTCAAAACCATGCGCAGGTTCGTGAGGAATTCTTCCTCATTTCCGTCGTTCTGACCCATCGCGCGAATCTGACTATTAATGTCCTCGAGCTGTGCGTCGATCTGGGCCAGCTTCTGAGGATCCTTCTCCGTTTTCTTCTGCGCTTCGAGCTTCTGGCCGTCGCTGATGAGCACCTGGAGCTTGACGAGATCGATGTCGGGCTTCTGCTTGTAGTACACGTCGATCAGGCCGTTGGCGTGGCCCTTCTGCTCTTCAGTCAGGTCCAATTGCCGCATGATGTAGTGCGCGCGTTTCTCGCCCTTCAGCGTCTCCGGGTTGGCCCGCGGCCCTGCTCCGGCCGGGCGCGGCGTGGCGGCGGGGCGGGACTGCGCCGCGACAAAACCCGTCAAGCTCATCGAAACCAGCGCGATCCAAATCCCCCGACGCATCAGTGACTCCTCTGAATAGATCGATTCCCGGTGATGCCCCTGAAAGCCAAGCCGGGCAGTATACGCGATCCCCCGATGGCGAGTTCAGCCGCGTACGACCCCGTGCGAATTGCCCGGCCCTCGTGAATCGATCGCCCTTGCCCCAATGCGCAGGCGCGGAATTACCATCCCGGCCGCCCCGCTCCTCCAGAGAAACGTGCACCTGCTTGCCTTGTTGCCGGTCAGCCTTGTCAATCCTGTCAAATCGGCTTGGACGCACGGCGGATCGCTGGACACAAAGGCTCCGGTGGCCAATAATTCTCGCGTTCGCCGGGGCGCGGTCTGGCCAGGGCGTGGTGCGGTCGCCGCCGGCAGTTTTTCAGTTTCGCGATTCCCGCGCCACACGCGGGAATCTAGGGCAACATCAAGGGAGTGCGAGCGGATGCTCAGCGGTCTGCTGCGCGCGCTATTCTGCGCATCCATCGTGACGGGACTCGGCACGAAGATGGGGACGGGCTCCCTCCTCCGAACTGTAAATTCATCGGATTTCACGTCCGACGACTCCATCGCCGGCGCGGAGAATGCTGGCGCGCTTGCCGACGAATCGCTCGACGCAGGCTCTGACTTTGAGCGCGGTGACTCGCGGACGCTGGTCCGTCATCTGCGCATTACCGCCTATGCCGATCGCGGCCTGACCGCGGCCGGAGTGCCATCGGGCGTCGGCCAATGCGCCGCACCGGCCGACATTCCGTTTGGCGCGCTCATCTACATTCCCGAATTGCAGCGGACATTCGTCGTGACGGACCGCACCGCGCAGCGCTTCCGTAGAAACACGATCGACATCTTCATCGCCGATCGCTCCGAGTGTCTGCGATTCGGCCGACACTATCTCGACGTACTCGTCTATCTCCCGCAACGGCCGCATCGCTACGGCTCGCCATCGATTCTCAATAGCGTGACGGCCGCCCGCACCGGCGATCTAACGACAGCGCTGGCAAGCTGTTGGACGGATTGATTCGGACCGCGCCTCCCGCGAAACGAAACGGATGAGTGCCCAAGGATTGAAGCGGAGAACGCATTTTTCCTGCGAAAGAAGTGGTGCGCGCCATCGCATCATTCACGCCAAAAGGCCTGTCGTCACGCCTTTCATCCCAGAACGCCGGCCAGCAAAGTGTTCGCAATGTTTGCAACGTCCGCAGCCGTCGTGAATCGGCGCGTTACCGCGAATTCGGTAATAGGGGCCGTCGGAAGCAAACATTGCCAGCAGACTCGTGAGGAACGTCGCCAGCAGAGCCTCGACCGCGAGGAGCGTTGCCAAGAGCCTCGACCATGGGAACGTCGCCAGCAGAGTCCCGACGCGGGGGACGTCGCCAGCAGAGCCCCGACCGTGAGGGAGGGGTTTGTTCCGCACTCAAAAAAAAAAAACGCTCTCCGACGCCAGGCATCGGCCAAACGCCTGAATGAGTTGGCCCACCGCTGCAAATTCAGCGGCGACGCCCCGCCGCCGCCACCGCTGCGCCGGCCGGTTTCGCGGGCTTGCGTGTGCCGTTTTCGCCGCCGGCCGGAAGCTTGAGCGAATCGCTCGCGCTGCGCACCTCGCCCTTCGCTTCGCTTGATTTCCCGTCGGCCTTGTCCTCGCTCGGCTGCGGCGATTTCAGTTGCAGCACGCGCTCGCGGACGGTCGCGAAGATATCCGGATTATCGCGCAGGAAGACACGCGCATTTTCGCGACCCTGACCGATGCGCTGCTCGCCATAGCTATACCACGTGCCCGATCGCGAAATCACGCCCAGATCGGCGGCCAGATCAAGCAGATCGGCCTCGCGGCTGATGCCGCACTCGAAGAGAATGTCGAATTCCGACTCGCGGAACGGCGGGGCGACCTTGTTCTTCACAACCTTCACGCGCGTCCGCGCGCCGATGACCGTCTCGCCCTCTTTCACCATGCCGATGCGGCGCACGTCGAGGCGGACGGACGAATAGAACTTCAGCGCTCGGCCGCCCGGCGTGGTCTCCGGGCTGCCGTACATCACGCCGATCTTTTCGCGAATCTGATTGATGAAAACCACGGCCGTGCGGCTCTTCGACGCGATGCCGGTGAGTTTGCGCATGGCCTGACTCATGAGGCGCGCCTGCAGGCCGACCTGCATCTCGCCGATCTGGCCTTCCAATTCCTGCCGCGGAACGAGGGCCGCCACCGAGTCGACGACGATCACGTCGAGCGCGTTCGAGCGCACCAGCATCTCGACGATTTCGAGCGCCTCTTCGCCGCAGTTCGGCTGATTGACCATCAGGTCTTCGAGATTTACGCCCAGCCGCTTGGCCCACGCCGGGTCGAATGCATGCTCCACGTCGATGAATGCCGCCAAGCCGCCTTTTTTCTGCGCTTCGGCGATCAGGTGCAGCGTGAGCGTGGTCTTTCCGGAAGACTCGGGGCCGAACACTTCGACCACGCGACCGCGCGGAATGCCCGCGCCGCCCAGAGCGAGATCAAGCGTGATGGCGCCGCTGGAGATGCCGTCGACATTCGCGGCCGCACCATCCTTGAGGTACATGATCGTACCTTTGCCGAAAGACTTCTCGATCTGTTGAATGGCGCGTTGCAACGCTTCGCCGCGGTTTTCCTCGCGTGTATCGCTCATCGAAGTGCCCTCTCGAACGGGATCAAAGCGGCCAGCCGAGCCGACCGCGATTTCTGCTTTCAATATACAAACAAACTCCTAACTGTCAAGGCCGGTCAGGCTGAAAATCAACCCGACCGGCCTGACAACCGACCCGCGGCCAACGAGACGCTGCGTCCCGACGTTCACGGCGTGGTCGCCGCGGTCCGGGCCGCATCCGCCGCGGCTTTCTTGCGCTTCCGCTTTCCGAACTTGCGTCCGAAACGCGGATGCAAGCGCGCCAGGCGAAAGCGCCGCACGTCGAGGATCGCCAGGTCGCCGTCCGAGTCCTTCACCTGCACCAGCGGCAGGCAAACATCGAGCACCTTGTAGACATCCTGGCAAGGCATCATCAACTGCACGCGCACCGGGTGCGGCGGGCGGAGTGTGCTTTCCAGCAATCCACAAGTTACGTACTCGCCGACGTAATCCAGAACGGCCACGTAGTCGTCGCGCTGGATGTCCTCCGGCGCGAGCACCTGCGCGGCGCGCATCGCATCCGGGTCGTAGCCCACTTCGGGAGGATCATGATTCATTTGCCGAGTGCTCATCTTGCGTATCTCCGTTCAGTGTGCCGATCGCGCCGGCGCAAAACGCAACCGGAGGCGAACGGGATTGTTTTCGACTGATTTACAGGGAAAGAAGGAGCCGCGTTAGCTCCGCGAATCGCACGCGCGTTCGAGCGCACGACCTCGCCGGGCCTTCGTGGATAGCGGGATGAAGTACAAAACGCGCAGCACTTCATAGCTCCTTGCAACGTGGAGTATTTCCCGCACTTGGCAAAAAGTCAAGAAAAAAAGCAGATTCTCCGGCAGCACGGTGAAGCGCGGCGAACAAACCGCCGGTGAAAGCGCTGCCGCGATGGCGCGTGCGGGGCGACCCGCCGCCTAGTGTCCCTTGAGCTTTCTTACTTCCTGCGTCAGCAGCGGCACGACCTTGAACAGGTCATCGATGATCGCATAGTCGGCCACTTTCACCATCGGCGCTTCGGCATCCTGATTGATCGCCACGATCACCTTGGAGCCGCGCATCCCGGCCAGGTGCTGGATCGCTCCGCTCACGCCGCAGGCGATGTAGAGCTTGGGCGTCACCGTCTTGCCGGTCAGACCCACCTGGCGGCTATGCGGCTGATATCCGGCATCGCATGCGGCGCGCGAGGCGCCGACAGCGCCATCCAGCTCGTGGGCCAGCTCATAGAGAATCTTGAAGTTATCCGCCGACTTCAGCGAGCGCCCCCCGCTGACAATGATGTCGGCCTCGCTGACGTCTTTCTCCTCGCCGCCGGTCTTGGCGATCGTCTTCACGCGGACGCGCTCGTCACCGGCGGACGCCGCGAATGGGACAGCTTCGACGGCCGGACTGCCGCTGCCGCTCGCGGCCGGAAACGTATTCGCGCGCACCGAGGCGATCGCGAGCTTGCCGGCCGGGAAATTCACGTGGCAGAACGCCTTGCCGTTGTAGACGGGCCGGCGCACGTCGAGTCCGCCGCCGCTGCCGATGGCGAGCTCGATGACGTCCGTGGCGAGGGCGGCCTTGGCCCGCATGGCGACGCGGGGGGCGAGGTCGCGCCCCATGAAGCTGGCCGGCAGCAGCGCGACGCGCGGATCAACCTTCGCGATCGCGGCGCAGAGAGCCGTGCGATAGTTGAGGGCGGCATACATGCCCAGGGCAGCATCTTTCACGGTGACGACCCGGTCGACGCCCGTTTTCGACACCGCCGCGACCGTCTGGTCGATCGCCTCGCCGATCACGCACGCCACGACTTTGCCGCCGGTCTTCTCCGCCAGCACGCGGGCCACCGTGACGATCTGGGCGACGGCGGGATTGAGCTTGTCATTGCGCTGTTCGGCGAATACGAGAATTTCGTTCGTCACATCCACTCCTCTACAAACAACACCATTCCGTGAATTACATCCGAAACCGGCGCTCATCCAGAACCCACGATGCGCAAAAGGCGACGATTGCCAGCATCGTAATCGTCATGTGCGCGCGGCCCGCAAACGGCTCCATCTGGTACGAGCCGTGATCAATCGCATGCCAAAGCGAACCGGAGGCGATGACAACGACCAGCAGCAGCGCGATGGTCCGCAGACTCACGTCAGATCGCCTTGGCCTCTTCCCGCAGCAGCTTCACTAATTGCGGCACCGTCTCGCTCACATCGCCCTTCAACACCTTGCCCGGCGGGCGCTGCGGCGGCGGTTCGAACTTGTGGATTTCCGTGCCCCCCGCGCCGGCGGTGCAGTCGACAAAGCCGGGCACATCCGCCGCCATCACGGTCTTGACGGGTTTCTTCTTGGCTTTCATCAGATTCGGCAGCGACGGATAGCGCGCCTCCACGAGCCCTTTTTCGATCGTGAGCAGAACGGGGAGCGCCCCTTCCACCTGCTCCTCCGCCCCTTCGATCCGGCGCGAGGCGGTGAAGGACTTGCCGTCCGCCGCGATCTCCAGAGCTGTCACCGCTCCTACGTGCGGCCAATCGAGCGCCTCAGCGAGCGCCGGACCCAGTTGGCCGCTATCGAGGTCGATCTCCTGCTTGCCGCGGATGATCAACTCATAACCGCCCGCCTTGGCAACCTCGGCGATGACCGCGGCGGTCTGCAGCTCATCCAATCCGTCGAATTTCTCGTCCTGAAGGTGGATGGCGTCGTCAGCGCCAATCGCCAGGCAGGTCTGCAGCGCGGCCGTCGCGGTGGCCGGTCCGACCGTAAGCACTGTGATCGACTGAACATCCGAGCGTTTTTCGCGCAGCTGCTGGGCCAGCTCGATCGCGAACTCGTCGAACGGGTTCACGACCATCTTCACGCCGGCCCGTTCGATGTCCTCACCATCCGGACGGATCTTGATCGCAGTGGTGGAATCGGGCACCTGCTTGATGACAACCAATATCTTCATTCATTCCCACCTGCCCGGCGCGGCGAAAATGCCGGGTCGGGCATCGTAGCGGCCACGGGCAAACGGGCAAAGGTAGAAAGAAGTCGAAGTTTCTCGATTCGAAATGCCAGTGGTCGGCCAATTGTGAAGCGCGTACAATCCCGGCGCTAATTGTAGGATTGGATGGGCAGCCGGCCCGGCCATCCTCAAGCAACGAACTCCCCCGGGCTCAAAAGGCGCGGGTTTGCGAAGCGAGCCATGATCATATTCCATAACTTCATATTTCTTCATGGCATAGCACGCTTTCGTCGCTGAGGTAACTCTGCGTTTGGCACGCGACGGCGCGGCCTGATCGCACGGCCTGTGTCCATCCGCGCATCCGCGAAGCGGGTGCGAAAACACACGAACGTGAAGCGACGGATGGAAAAATGTTTCCGACAACTCTCTTCTTCCTCGCGGAGGCGGGCGGAATCACTCCGCTCACGCTGGTGGGTCTCGTCGTTGCCGCTGGGATTGGTGCGGCCATCGCGTGGGGAATTTTGCGCAGCCGCACGAGTGCGCAGCTCAGCGCCGGGCTAGCCGGCGTCGAACAATCGCGTTTGGAAGCCAAGCGCGAGCGCGACGAGATTCTGAACAAAGCCGAAGTGGAGGCCCGCAACAAGCTGCTCGAATTGCAGGAGCGGTTTGAGCGCGAGACGGCCGAGACGCGCCGCGAACTGCGCCAGGTCGAGCAGCGCCTCGCCAAGCGCGAGGACGGCCTCGATCGCAAGCTCGACGTGCTCACCACCAAGGAAAAACGAATCGAGGACGCCGAGGCCAAGCTCGCCGCGGGCGAAAAAGAAGTCGCCGCGCGCGGCGCTCGGCTGAACGAACTGCTGGATGAACAGCGGTCCGAGTTGCTCCGCATCGCCCATCTGTCGGCCGACGAGGCGCGGCAGCTTGCGCTGAAACGCGTCGAGAAGGATGTCGAGCGCGAGGCCGGCCAGCTGGTCGAGAAGATCATCACCGAAGCCCAGGAAAACGCACGCGACAAAGCCCGCCAGATCACGATCGAAGCCATCCAACGCTATGCGGCCGAGCACACATGCGAAACCACCGTGGCGACGATCGACGTGCCTTCGGACGACATGAAAGGGCGCATCATCGGCCGCGAAGGCCGGAATATTCGCGCGTTCGAAAAAGCGACGGGCGTCACCGTCCTGGTGGATGACACTCCCGGCGTCGTGGCCGTCACGGCGTTCGACCCGATCCGCAAAGAAGTGGCGCGACTTTCGCTGGATCGGCTGATCAAGGACGGCCGCATTCATCCCACGCGAATCGAGGAGATCGTGCGGGAGATGGAGTCGCAGGTCGAGCAGCGCGTGGTCGAGGCCGGGCGCGCCGCCGCGCAGGAAGCGGGCGTGCACGGCTTGAACAAGAAAGTGCTTGACATGCTCGGGCGACTCGAATTCCGCACCAGTTACGGCCAGAACGTGCTGCGTCACAGCGTCGAAGTCGCGCACTTGTGCGGCGTGATGGCCGAAGAGTTGCGGCTCGACGGCTCGCTGGCACGGCGCTGCGGCCTGCTGCACGACATCGGCAAGGCCTTCCCCAGCGACATGGAAGGAACGCACACGCAGCTTGGCGGAGAGTTTTTGCGGAAGTTCAACGAGCCCGCCGCCGTGCTGAACGCCGCCGAAGGGCATCACGGCGATGTCGCGTCCACTCATCCGTACACGCCGCTCGTCACTGCGGCTGATGCAATGAGCGCATCGCGGCCCGGCGGTCGGCGCGAATCGCTCGAACGCTACATCAAGCGTCTCGAAGAGCTGGAAGGCATCGCGACGGGATTCGAGGGTGTGCGTCAGGCGTACGCCGTGGAGGCCGGGCGCGAGGTGCGCGTAATCGTTGATGCGACCCGCGTGGACGACCGCTCATCGCTCAAGCTGGCGCGTGACATTGCGGATCAGATCGAAAAGACGATGACGTACCCTGGGGAAATCAAGATCACCGTGCTCCGCGAGATTCGCGCCGTCGAGTACGCGCGCTAACTGACAATCGCTGTGTCGATTTTTAGTTCAGATGAGAGCCGGCATCGCCACATCGGCGGCGATTGGCCGCGATGCGGCCCAGTGTGCGGATGTGATCCGCCACGGCTTTCGCCCGCATCGCCTGGCAGCACTGTGACAGGAAGCATTGCCGAACTTCTCCCGGCGCAGGGAGCGCCGCGGCCAGCCGGTCCAGCATTTCGCTGAGCGGCCCACATGAGCCCGCCGCCGCAAGCAGATTCTCACGCAAGCCCGCATCGCAGCACAGTCCGTCGCGAATGGCGCCTAATACTTCGTTCCTCGCGCGCCCGGCCGCTTCGTCATCCAAAGGGTGCGGCCGCAAGACGCGCAGATCGCCGCGGCGATACACCGTCGGCTCGTACTCACGCAGCACCTGCGCGCGCGCGAAGCCGTTCAGAAGAATGTCGTAGCGCCCATCGTCGCGCTTGTGCGCCGCGGCCACACGCCCGACGCCAACCACGTCGTGCATGGGGGCGTAGGGCGTGAAATAGCGGGATTCGTAGTCCGGCTTCAGCAATGCCACCGCCATCAGCCCGTCGCCGGAAAGCACATCGGCCGTCATGGCCCGGTAGCGCGGCTCGAAGATGTGGAGTGGCAGAGCCTGTCCGGGAAAGAGCACTACCTCAGGGAGCGGAAAAATCGGTACTGCTTCAAATGTCGAGGGCGTTAAATCCAAGCTTGGCCTCTCTCCACGCGATTATAGAAGCCCGGCGCACGTGCGGCGGAAAGAGTCCCCCGTCGGAATTCGCCGGCCTGCGATTCGCTCCAGGTGCGATTGAAACAGCTCGAATCGTTCCAGCAGCGGAGCGACCTCCTGCACCGCCTCCAGGGCCGCGCCGCTCGCACGTCGTTTTTCCGAATGTCGCGCCTCGCAATCGCGGCACAGGAGTCCGCCGGCGGAGGAACTGAACCAACCGGCCCGGCCGGCGGCGCGCGTCTTTCCGCAATCAACACATCCGCCCAGATGCGGCGCATAGCCAATATTCGCCGCCAATAGATCATGAAACGCAGTCATCGCTACCAGCGCGGCGCTTCGCGCATTTGACGCGCCCTCCGCCGCTTGCAGCACGCCGGCGGCCGTTTCCAACCGCGCCAGGCAATCGAGCAGCCCATCAAAAAGCTCCGGATGAGGATCGTGCTCGGCCGTCAGGGACTCAACGGCCTGTATGGCGTAAAGCCCCGCGTGCAGTGTTACGAGGGTGCCGCGTAGAATCCGAAACGAATTCTTCTGCGTCCAGTCGGTGAGCGTGCCCAGGCCGCCGCTGCGGGCGGCCGAGAAACCCAGTTCGCCGAGTTCAAGCAGATCAAGCCCCGGGGAAAAGCGCGTCTTGGTGCCGCGCCGGACGCCCTTGGCGATCAGTCGCAGCAACCCGTGCTCGCGCGAGAATAGCGACGCGATTTGCGAAGACTCAGAGTAGTCGCTGAGTCGCAGCACGAGCGCCGGAGCATATTGCGTCGCCATGGCCGGACGGATCCGTTCCCGTATGCCTGCCAAATAAGCTGAATGAGTCCAGCGTGGCTCGCGGACTCATACAGCCCCCGCGATGCTACCATGTTCGTCCACGGGGATGGCGTCGCGGGAGCCTACGGTGGATAGCTCGCTGGACCGGTTCTTGGAGCAGCGCGTCGTGATCGACACCGCCGGTCCGATGCTCTACATCGGCCGCCTCGATTCATACGCCGACCGCGGCTACTGGCTTACCGACGCCGATGTCCACGATCGCAGCGACGGCCATTCGACCAAGGAAATGTATGTGAACGAAGCGCACGAGCTGGAGCGCACGGGCAATCGCCGCGTGAATCGCCGCCGTGTCTTCGTCGAACGCCATGCCGTCGTAAGCGTTTCGCTGCTGGCCGACGTGGTGACCGAGGAATTGGACGAATGACCCCCGAGTCCGGACGCCGCGCGTGAAGCTCTCCTGGCGTCGCCGCACGATCCGATTGCGCCACCGCTTCGCCACGTCACAGGGCGGAGTCAGCGAAAAGCAGGTCATTCACGTTGAACTGGAGCACGAGGGCCTGACCGGAACCGGTGAGGTCGTGCCTTCCCGTCTGTACGGCCAATCGCTCGAATCATCCGAGGCGGCCCTCGAAGATATGGCCCGGCATCTCGGCTCCGATCCGTTCGCCATCGGGGCGATTCTCGGCGGCGCGTTGCAGCGGCATGACGCCCAGCGTGCGGCGGTTACGGGCCTCGATAACGCGCTGTACGACTGGGTGGCCAGGAAGCTCGAAGTGCCGCTCTATCGGCTGCTCGGACTCCAGGCCCCCCGCGTCATCACGACCTTCACGATTGGGCTGGCGGGCCTTGAGGAGACGCGGGCAAAAGTCGAAGAGGCGCTCGCCGCGGGCTACACCGCCCTGAAGGTCAAAATCGGCGGCCCGCACGACCTTCAAACCTTGGCGATGATCCGTGCGCGATTCGATGGGCCGTTGCTGCTCGACGCCAATGAAGCCTGGTCGCCCGAAGAAGCGCCGGAGCGGGTCCGCGCGTTAGCCGAATTCCGGCCGGCGATGATCGAGCAGCCGGTCGGTCAGGACCTTTGGCAGCACATGCGTCCGCTGCGCGAGTTAGGCATCGCGCCGATCTTCGCCGACGAGAGCTGCCGCCGGCCGGCCGACGTGGTGCGCCTTCGAGATTGTGTCGACGGCGTCAATATCAAGTTCACCAAATGCGGCGGCGTGCGCGAGGCGCTGCGGATGATCGACCTCGCACGCACGCTCGGGCTGAAGGTCATGGTTGGATGCTTCGTCTCCACATCGCTCGCGGTCGCACCGGCGCTGGCGATCGCGCAACTCGCCGACTTTGCCGACCTCGACGGCCACCTCCTCCTCGCCGCCGACCCGTTCGAAGGAATCGTGCGCGACGGCAGTACGCTCAGCTTGGGAGACAAGCCCGGGCTCGGCGTCGAGGAACGCAGCTAGTCGCGCATTCCCACTGGAAATCCTGGGACAGTTGTAGTAGGATATGTACGTGAGCAAGGATGCTCACGCGCAGGCAGGGAGGCCACATGTCTACGACCGGTTTCTGGAAGCGTATCGCTGACACTTTCCGCGGCTCGGATTCCTCGGTTCGTACCAACGGCAAAAACGGCGCCATCGCGCTGCACCTGGATCGTCCCGCCAACGGAAACGGCCACGGCGATCACAACGGCGCGCGAAGCGACGGTGGTCGTTTGGGCTGGTTGGGCGGCGCGGGGCGCAGCGAGCTGCGCGAAGGCTATCGCCGCACGCTCGAGCTGATGGACGCGATGCGCATGCACTTTGAGCGGCAGGATCGCCGCTTCGAACAGCTCGCCGCCGGCGTGGATCGCGTGGCGCAGACGCTCGAACGTCTCGAAGTCACCGCACGAATTCAGGGCGAGTCGCTTTCCGGCATCGCCGAACAGTCCGAGGGCGCCAACCGCCACGCCGCCACTCTTGCCGCCACGCTGCTGGAGCTGCCGGCATCAATGCAGGCGCAGGTGGATGCGGTTCGCACCATCGCCCGGCAAATGGAAGTCTCCAGCGAGGTTTCCGGCCAGCTTGTCCATTCGCTGCAGCGTGTCAGCCACGCCGCCGAAACGCTGCGGGACACGAACGCGACCCAATTGACGAGCTTGCAGCAGGCGATCGCCGGCGAAGGCAAGCGTCATGAAGCGCTGACAGGCTTCATCAGGGAGCAAAGCCGCCGCCTGACGGTCATCACGATCGTGGCGGCCGCGGCGGGGATCATCGCGATCGGCGGGCTGGTCACCATGACGGTTTTGCTGCTCGCCCGCTAGAGATTTTTGCCGCGGGGAATCAGGCGCTCAGCGGACTTGTTTCGCCGGCAGGCTCGCCGCCGCCCGCGAGACGGATGCGATTCTTACCCGTGCGCTTGGCTTCCAGCAGCGCATCGTCGGCCGCCTTCAGCAGCGCACACGCGTCGTGGCCATGCCACGGGAAACACGCCAGGCCGCCGCTAATCGTCACCGGCCCGGGGCGATCCGTTCCCAGAAACTGAAACGGATGATCGGCGATGGCCTGCGCGAATCGCTCAGCCAGCGCGATCGGCTCCCGCGGGTGGTCCGAGCCCGGCGTCCGCGGCTGCTCGGCATCCCAGAAGATCACAGCGAACTCATCTCCGCCGTAGCGGGCAATGATGTCGCGCTCGCGCGAACAGGTCGTCAGCAGCCGTCCGACCTCGCGAATCAGTTCGTCGCCCGCGTCATGGCCGAAGCGGTCGTTGTAGTGCTTGAAATTATCGATATCGAAGAGCATCACCGTGACTCGCGAGCGGTTCGCGGTGGCGTGCGCGAGGCGGGTGGTCAGTTCCTGTTGGAAGAACCGCCGGTTGTGCAGACCGCTCAATTCATCGAAATGAGCCAGTTCCTGCCAGCGCTCGCGCTGCCGCCACTGTGAGAAAATCGCCTCGACGAGCCGCGCGTATTCGAGCAGGCGCTGTGAACTCTCCGAGGTAAAAGCACCCACGACCGGCCTGCCCACCAGCAGTCGTCCGACGACGTGCTCGCCGCGATGGATCGGCTCACCCAGGACCCAATCCGACGCTTCCCCCGCGCTGGCCGTCAGGTTTTCAATCTGGACGGCCGCTCCGGTCGCGTTGAACGCCCCGCGCAGCAGTTCGGCCACGCGGTTCGCGGCGGCCTGCGGACCATCATCCAGCGTGCGAAGCACTTCGGCCAGTTGCACGATCTCATTCACACTTGCGGCCGCGCCCAGCGGCGTGCGTGCGAGCGACTCAGGCGAGGCGATCTCAAAAGCCTGTTCGACATCCGTGCGGCGCAGGGGTTCGAGGATGTAGTCGTCGGCGCCGGCGCTGACGCATTGGCGCGCCAGCGGCTCACCCGCGGCATCCGTCGTGACCACGATGCGCAGCGGCGGGCAACATTCGCGAAGTACCTGCACGGCGCGCAGGGCCCGACGCCCGAGCGAAAGCGAAAGCAGCACGGCGTCGTACTGCCCCTGGCCGGCCTGCCAGAGGCCGTCGAGCGCGCCCGCGGCTTCGGTGACGGCGCAGTTCGGGAGCAGGCGCTGCATTTCAGCGCGCAGTCCCGACGGACCGACGACCAGAAGTCGCGCGTGCATCCTCATGCTCGAATTCCCCTGCCGCGTCTCATCATACGCCGCGGCATGCCTGAAACTCTGCGTTTCAGCGGGTTCCGAGCGACTCGGATCAAAATCGGGCTGGTCCGGCCAACGAATCACGCTTTATCGTCATCCAGCAGGGCGGCCAGCTCTTCGCGTGTCAACGCTATCGGACGTGTGGGCGGGTGCGGCGCGTCGGCGCGGCGCGCCACGCTCTCGCTTGCGGAGTCGCGCACCGACCTTCGCAGCAGGTCCGCCGGCTTCAGCCGCAGGAGTTGTGGCAGCGGGAAGCAGCGCACGTGCGGCGGCGGCGAAAGATGATCCGGCACGCGCTCGCCATGCGTGTAGCCGACCACGACGGCCGCCGGCCACGTGTCTGACACGTGATCACAGACCGCCAAGTCATCCGGCGAAAGCCAATCCAAGCCGACGAGCACCAAATCGGGCATGATCTCGGGTTGTCGCAGGGCGCGCGCACAGAGTTCAAACGCATCGCGACAGACATTCGAATGCAAATCGTGCTGGCTAAGCCAGCGCTCGACGGCCTGTGCATCCGCGTCCTGACTGGTACGCAGGTGCATGACGACACCGACATGGTCCACGCTGAGCCCCTCGCGTGATCCCGTATCGTAGATAACCGTAGGGCCGCGAGTCAAAGGGTGGGGGCTTCCGCGCATGCGACGAAGCGAACCGATTCGATGTAACGCTCGCTGCTCGCGGCTTTTGGATTCAATTCGCCGCTTCTACACTGGTGATCGCAGCGCGTGTACGCGCGGGAGTTTTGACGCTTGGCGGATGCTTCGACCATGCCAGTGACCGCTCGCGGACCGGGGACGGTGCGCGTCTGGGCCGACATGATCAAGCTCAGCCATTCCGTTTTCGCGCTGCCGTTTGCGCTGCTCGCCACCTTTCTGGCGGCGCGCCCAGCGCTGCCCGGACTCATCGAACTGACGCTGATCGTCGTTTGCATGGTCGCGGCCCGCAGTGCGGCCATGACGTTCAATCGACTCGTGGACGCGCAACTCGACGCGCGCAATCCGCGAACGGCGGGTCGGCCGCTGCCTCGCGGGCTGATCTCCGCGCGGGCGGCCTGGTCGTTCTTCGCGGCGGCCGCGCTTCTGTTCATTCTCGCGACCGCGGGATTTCAGCTGTTGCGGTCGAACCCGTGGCCGCTGGTTTTCTCGGTTCCGGTGCTGGCATTTCTTTGCCTGTATTCGGTCACAAAGCGTTTCACGCGCTGGTCGCATGTGGTGCTCGGCGCCGGGATCGCGTTTGCACCCGTGGGAGCGTGGATCGCTATCGGTCC
>JBGAJB010000361.1:0-3090 GCA_044225155.1 Phycisphaerae bacterium
ACGGCGTCTTTGAGGTGTTGAGCACGAACGGCGATACGCACCTGGGCGGCGATGACTTTGACCACGCCCTGATCGACTACGTGGCGGAGGAATTCCGCAAGAAAGAGGGCATCGACCTGCGCAAGGACCCCATGGCGCTCCAGCGGCTCAAGGAAGCCTGCGAACGCGCCAAGTGCGAACTCTCCGGCAGCGTCGAAACCACGCTGAATCTGCCGTACATCACGGCCGACGCCGGCGGGCCCAAGCACCTGCAGATGGCGCTGACCCGCAGCAAATTCGAGCAGCTCATCGACGACCTGATCGAGCGCTGCCGCAAGCCGGTGTTGCAGGCGCTGTCCGATGCGAAGGTCAGCCCGAAAGACATCGGCGAAGTCGTGCTGGTCGGCGGCTCCACGCGCGTGCCGAAGGTGCAGAAGATGGTGAAGGACATCTTCGGCAAGGATCCGGACCAGAGCATCAATCCGGATGAAGTCGTCGCGGTCGGTGCGGCCATCCAAGGCGCGGTGCTGACGGGCGACAAGACGGACATCGTGTTGCTGGACGTGACGCCGCTGAGCCTGGGCGTCGAGACGATGGGCGGCGTGATGACGGTGCTGATCGGCCGCAACACGACGATTCCGACGTCGAAGAAGGAGACCTTCTCGACGGCGGCGGACAGCCAGCCGGCCGTGGACATCCACGTGCTGCAGGGCGAGCGGCCGATGGCGGGCGACAACCGCACCTTGGGCAAATTCCAGCTCACGGGCATCGCTCCGGCCCCGCGCGGCGTGCCGCAGATCGAAGTGACGTTCGACATCGACGCGAACGGCATCCTGAACGTAAGCGCCAAGGATCTCGGCACCGGCAAGGAAAACAAGATCGAGATCAAGGCCTCGAGCGGTCTGAGCGAGGAAGAGATCAAGAAGATGGTGCGCGAGGCCGAGTCGCACGCCGGCGAGGACCAGGCCAAACGCAAGCTGATCGACCTGCGCAACCAAGCGGATCAGGTGGTCTACCACGCGGAGAAGACGCTCAAGGAGCACGGCGACAAGGTTGACGCCGGCACGCGCGGCGAGATCGAGTCGGCCGTCAATCGCGTCAAGGACGCGGCCAAGAGCGACGACGCCGGATCGATCGAAAAAGCAATCGACGCGCTGCAGAGCGCTTCGCAGCGGCTGGGCCAGGAGGTGTACAAGCACACCGCGGCCCAAGGCGGGCAGCAGCCGGGCGCGGGCGCGGGCGTCGGCGCCGGAGCGGCCGCCGGCGGCAAACCTAGCGACGGCGTTAAGGATGATGTGATCGACGTTGAAGCGGAGTAGGCCGTCGCGGTCTGAGCCGCCAAGACGATCGCTAACGACGATCGATAAACGAAGATTGATGTGACGCGGAGCCGGGCTGGGGACAGCCCGGCTTTGTTATTGCGCGGAATGGACCTTTCGCAGTCGAGTTCTCAGAAAACGCCGCGCGCTGGGGCCGGTCTTCCAGCCCGACTTTCATGATTCGCCCGATCTTATTCGCTGCATTCGATCTCCTTCGCGCGATCGATCTCGTTCGCGGCAATCGATCGCATTCGCGGCGATCGCCCGCATTCGTTATCGCCTCTGACGGACTTCCGCCGCGAATTTTCGTCGCCGTTTTGACACGCGCGTCGTGGTAATTTAGGTATTCCAGTGGGACCGCACGCGTATTGAACTGCAAGGGACGCAGCTTCAGTGAACAGGTGAGCAATTCCGAGAAATCCGCCCCCAGGCGGGCCCGCTCGGACTGCGCGCCGCTCACGCGAAGGATCGTACGGAGGCGGAAGAATGCGTTGTTCCGAAGCACCCGGCCGTGGTTACTCTCCCTCCCTGTTTCTAACCGACTCGAACAACCTCTTGAGACGCTCCTTGTCTGGCCTGAGCCGCGTGCTGACGCCGCTGCGCGCCTGGGCCACGCTCGGCGCGAGCGTGCTGCTCGTCTTCTCACTGGGCGGCTGTCCGAGCAGTAGCAACGGCGGCGCGGACGGCGTGGACAACAACGGCGACGGGGTCGTCGATGATCCGCTCAATGACTCGCCCGCCGCGTATCTCGCCGCCTCGCCTGCGAACCTCACGCCCGGAGCGGAGATTACGCTCGACGCTTCGACCTCCACCGATCCAGCGGAGATTACGCTCGACGCTTCGACCTCCACCGATCCGAACGGCGACGCGCTGAGCGTTGAGTGGTCGCAGGTGGCGGGCTCGACCGCGTCGATGCCGGCGTCGGGCGACGCCGTCCTGAAATTGGCCGCGCCTTATTCGCTCGAAACGGAAGAGCTGCGTTTTCGCGTCGTGGTGCGCGACGGGCGCGGCGGCGAGGCCAGCGCTGAGGCGTCCATTTTTGTCAATGTCGGCGATGAATTCGCGGGCCATCCGCAGGCCGCGAGCGCGTATCGCGAATCGCTGACGGCGGACGAGGCCTATCACCTGCTGCGGCGGGCCGCCTTTGGCGCGACGCCGGAGCAGGTCTCCGCGGCCGTGTCGCGCGGCCTGACGGCGACTGTCGACGACCTGATGAGCTTCAAGACCGTGCCCGCCGAGGTCGAGGCGCTGGCCGCATCGTACGAAAACGACATTCCGCGGCGCTGGATGACGTACATGATCGAAGGGCCGAATCCGCTGAACGAGCGGCTGGCGCTCTTCTGGCACGATCGCTTCGCCACGTCGCGGCGCGTGCTGAACGGCTATGACGAACTGGCAGTGCAGCACATGGAGATGCTGCGGCTGAATGCGCAGGGGAACTACCGCGCGTTTCTCCAGTCGCTGACGCTCGATCCACTGATGCTGCTCTGGCTGAACGGCGCGGACAGCCCGAAGAACGATCCGAATGAAAACTATGCCCGCGAATTCTGGGAATTGTTCACGCTCGGCCGCGACATGGTCTATACCGAGGCGGACGTCAAGGAAAGCGCGCGGGCGTTCACCGGCATCACGTTGTTCTACGATTGGCCGAATCTGCCGCGCCCGATTTTCGACATCGTGAACCACGACAACACGAACAAGACGATCTTCAGCGGCCGGGGCGTCGCGCCGATGAACTACGACTATGAAGGCGTGATCGACCTGACGCTGGCGCAGCCGGAAGCGGCCCGCT
>JBGAJB010000362.1:0-3076 GCA_044225155.1 Phycisphaerae bacterium
AGCGAATGCGACGATGCATGTGGCGGGTTGCGGGGGCCACCTGCCGGCCGCGGAATAGCCACCCCGCTCGCACATGGAACGCGCCCGCACCGTCGGCACGCTCATTCTCGAGTCGTTGCCATCGCGGTTCCGTTCGACACAGCGCAACGTCAATACTTTGGGAGCAGGATCGAAGGTCTGTAGACCGTGCATGCAACGCATCCGCGTGCGCTGCCGCCACTTCGGCCTTTCCGGCTGGTCGTTGGCGGTGCTCCTGCGCGTCGCACGGTTTAGGCCGCGGTTTCTTCTCGATCATTTGCGCGGTTTCCATTTCCCTCAGGACCAGGGTGGTAAATGGCTTCTTCGCGTGAACTGCAAAAGTTCCTTGAAACCCGCGGATTCCTTAGACTGGCCGTAATGATTGAACGCCTCGGTAATCATGTTCGTATCAATCCGAGTGGTCCGTTGAATGCCGCCGTCCGGCCGCCTGGTTCCAAGAGCTTGACGAACCGCGCGCTGTTCTGTGCGGCGCTGGCGCATGGCCGCAGCACGATTCGCGGCGCTTCGATCGCCGACGACGCGCAGCGCATGCTCGATGGGCTGAATGCGCTCGGCATCGCCACGGAATTTGATGCAGCGAATGCGACGATGCATGTGGCGGGTTGCGGGGGCCACCTGCCGGCCGAGACGGCACGCCTCGATGTGGGACCGGCGGGCACGGCGATGCGGTTTCTCACGGCGCTACTGTGCGTCGGGGACGGCGAATATCGGATCGACGGCGCGCCTCGAATGCGCGAGCGCCCGATCGGCCCACTGGTGGATGCTCTGCGAGCGCTGGGCGCGCAGATCGAATACGAACAGCGCGAAGGCTATCCGCCGCTGCGGGTCGATGCGTGCGGGCTGCACGGCGGCGACGTTGAATTCGACCGCACGCCGTCGAGTCAGTTCGTCTCCGCCCTCCTGATGGCTGCCCCGCATGCGACGAGCGACGCGCGCATCACGATTTCCGGTGCGCTGCCGAGCGAGCCGTATGTCGCCATGACGCTGGAGGTCATGCGGGCGTTCGGGCTGGACGCGCTCGACGGAGATGGACGCTTCGTCGTTCCAGCGCCGCAGCACGCGACGGCGGCGAGCTACGAAGTTGAGCCGGATGCGAGTGCGGCCGCCTATTTCTGGGCGGCGGCGGCAATCACCGGCGGGCGCGTTCGCGTGGACGGACTTACGGCGGCGAGTCCCCAGGGTGACGTGCGGTTTGTGGAAGTGCTGCAAAAAATGGGCTGTCAGGTGACATCGGATGCAGGCGGTCTGGCGGTGAGCGGGCCGCCGGCCGGGGGACTGCGCGGCGTGGATGTCGACCTGAATGCCATGCCGGATACGGCGCAGACGCTGGCGGTCGTAGCGCTGTTTGCGAGCGATCCGACGACGATTCGGAACGTCGCAAATCTGCGGATCAAGGAGACGGATCGAATCGCCGCGCTCGCCAAAGAGCTGGCGAAATTCGGGGCGCGCGTCGAGACGGCCGACACCGGCTTGACGATTCATCCGCCCCGGACGCCGACGCCGGCCGAAGTCGACACCTATGACGATCACCGGATGGCGATGAGTTTTTCGCTGGCGGGACTGAGGTGTGGAGCGACGATCCGCGGCGCGGAATGCGTTTCGAAAAGTTATCCGGCGTTCTTTGAGGACCTCGGAAAACTGCTCTCCGCATCGGCGCGGGATTGAACCCGCATGCCGACGCGAACAGCCGTCGGCATGGCACCCGGGATTCGGGACGTGTGCTGGCGCGCTGGAAATCAGATGCACCGGACGACAGATTGCATCGGTCGCGTCGGTTTCGCATCGGTAATGCCAGACGGCGACGCGAGGCGCGAAATTGAGCGGTGTCCCCTTCGAGATTCGATAGACGACGCCTCGACGCCTAGATAGAATTCCCTTCGGTTTCGATAATCACTCTCGAAGGAGCACCTGTCATGGAGGACATGGTCGCCGTTGCCATGCCGCACTCATCCGCGGAATCCAGTGAATCTCAAAACCACGAGAGTGGTGCCCGCGTTTACGTCATGGATCGCGATGTCGTCGTAGCGCGCGACGTCGCGGACGGAGCCATCGCTCCCGAACGCGGCACGCGGCCGGGACGAGCGCGGGGCGCGAAGCGCGTGGTCGTGAACCGCACTGATCAGCTCAGTGAAGAGCCGGCCGTGACGCCGGAAACTCCGGTCGCCGAGCAGGTTCAGGATTCCGCACCGGTCACCGAGCGGGCGGAGATTTCGGCGCCAGGCGCCGAGCGTGCGGAGCCGGCGGAGGCTGTTGAAATCGCGGCCGATGCGGACGCTGAGCCGACCATCGGCGAGCGCCCCTGGCAGGCGGCGCGCGTGATCGAGGCGCTGCTCTTCTCATCAGACGCGCCGGTCGGAATCGCGAAACTCGCGGAGATCGCGAACTGCTCGCAGACGCAGGCTCGGCTGCACATCGCCGAACTCAACGACAAGTACACGTCGGCCGGCATGAGCTTTCGCATCAACGAAATCGCGCGCGGCTATCAGTTCATGACGCTGCCGGAGTTCGCTGAGAAAATCGGTCAGCTTCACCAGCAGCGCAAGGAGACGCGCCTGGGCGATGCGGCCCTCGAAACGCTCTCCGTCGTCGCGTACAAGCAGCCGATCATTCGCGCGGACGTCGAAGCGATCCGCGGCGTGGCGTGCGGCGAAGTGATCAAGCGACTCTGCGAAATGGGACTGGTGCGGATCGTCGGACGCGCCGAAGTCGTCGGCCGGCCGCTGCTCTACGGCACGACGCGTAAGTTCCTCGACGTGTTCGGCCTGGGCGATCTCGAAGACCTGCCGCCGATGGAAGCGCTGCGGCTCAAGGCGGGCGAAGCGAATCGAGCGATTCCGGTGAACATCAGCTCCCCCAGCGCGACAAATGACGCGCCACGGGATCCGCCGTTGGCGGCCGCCGGCGCGTAAGTCGGCCTCGACGTCGAACGCCGCAGAAATGTCAGAAACTCGCGATCGGCCCTGACGATAGTCCGGGCCGACTTCTTTTCCTCCGGTCCGGCTGATTGCTTTCGCCCCTGAAAATCAGAATCAACTTG
>JBGAJB010000363.1:0-3074 GCA_044225155.1 Phycisphaerae bacterium
GGCGACCTCACGTGCACTGTACAACGGTGGAGGAGAAGGTCCTGGCATCCGCATCGCGGCAGCGGTGAGCAACAAGCTGGCAGAAAGGAGATTCATGGCTGCCTCCGGCGCCCACGAGCGGCGCCAACGAGCGCCAGCGTCGCAAGTGTCGTTCCGGACCCCGGCTCTGGCACTGTGTAGATCGTCAGGTAGAAACTGTCGAGAAAACTCGTGTCCCGGACCGTCTCGGCTGTGCCATCAGAATCCTGATCCTCGAGAAAATAGTTCTGCGACGATCCAATCGTCGGCGGATAGGCGAAATCGACCGCTGCAAAGTTGGTGCCAAGCAATCCGATCCAGAGATCCTGCGGGGCGGCCAACGGCTCCGGCAGTTCGAAATGAATGACATGAACTGCATGCTCGCCAGGCAACCCGCCGAGTGTGTATTCCGCCAGCAGCGGCGGCGGAAGTGCGTCCAGCCCGAGGTTTTCATAAAACCGCAAGCGAAAGCTAACATCGGGAATGTCCGCGCCGGTGTACGCAAAATCGAGTGCCACGATGTCCGCGGTGCTCGTGCGGTGAATATCGTCGGCAATCTCAGGCGCCGCGGGGTAGGCGATTTCGATATTTGTGCTGTTCTGATAGTCAATCGCCTGCGCGTGTGCGGCCGCGCAGAGCAGCAGCGGGCCGAACGGGACGACGTGGTTTTTCATAGCGATCCTCCGAAATCCTGCCTTATGATACCAACTCGCCGATGCGGGCTGCATTGGAAATGCGAGAATTCGCGGTAGCAGCAAGAATGCGCGTCTCGACGCTGAACAAAAGAACCGCGTGCGTGCTGCCGATCGCGACCGACGGCTCCCAGACACAGTCGAGTGGCAATGCCGTGCCCCGCGCCGCAACGTCCGGCTCGGACTCGACATTGCCCGCGACGCCCGCGACCTGCTCGGCACCGGCGGCATCAGCGTCGAGCATTGCCCGATCCGCCACGCCCTGAACCTCGAAAGCGTGATCACCTACGAAGGCACTGAGACGATCCACCCTTATCGTTGGCCGCGAGCTCGGCGGAGTGGCCGCGTTCTAGCGCTATAGCACGAAGTATCAAGCCGATCTCAAGCGGGTTCGAAAAACTGCCATCAGTTTCCGCGAGTTCCCCGTCCGATTCCGCTTCCCCATGTAGCGGCGGCCCGACCCGCCGGGCGATCCGGTGGTTGAACTGTCGCCACGGCCGCCTCGGCAACAAATGCCGCCGACACGGAGACATGCCATGTTGAATTGTTGCAACAGCGCCAAGCGCTGGACGTCGAACATTGTGTTGAGCGCAGGACTCGCCGGCCTGGGAGGCTGGTCGGCCCGCGGCGACGATCTGCCCATCGTGATACACAGTTTTTCCCGCAGTCTGACTGGCGCAGCGGCCGCCGGGAGCTGTGCGCCGGAAACCGTGTACACGTCGAGCAGCACCGTCTTTGAAGCGCTGCCCATCGAGACCTACTCCGAGCGGCGCGACGCATCGATTCCGGATGCCATTTGCTTCCCGGAAGCATGGAACGCCGATTCGACCGCGTCTGCCGAGCAGGGAATCGAAATCGCCGCCGCGCCCGACTCGGTTGTTTGGAATCTGCTCCACACCATCACCGGGGCGACCGTCGCCAATACGACCTGCAGCGGCGGAAGCATGTGCGCAGCGGTGTCTGGCTCATACGAGTTGACGCTGACCTTTGAAACGCTGGCCGACTACAACTTTGCGTTCTCGTACTTGCAGGACACGTACCTCGGGGCCAGCGGGGGCGGCGTCGCCAACATGTCGCAGACATTCTCGCTCTCAGACTCCCAGCACACGCTTGTTTCTCGCTCGGTCAGCGACAGTCAATACACCAGCGAAGTCGTGACGATGCGGCTGCCGGCCGGCACGTACACGCTGCGGGCTTCGTCCGCCGTCGACGGACTGGCGTCGGCCGTCGGCGTGCTGGATTTCCGTGGCGCCACTTCCAGCGCTCGCGTCAACCTCGGCCTGGCCTTCGGGCGCATCTGCCCGATCGTCCAGCAGGCGCCGGCGCCGGTGACGATTTGCCGTGGGGAAAACGCGCAGTTCAGCACTGTCGCCGACGGAACTGAGCCGTTCAGCTATCGCTGGTACGGCCCATCAGGCTTGCTGGTGGATGGACCCAAGGCGAACGGGGCAACCATCGCGGGCGCCGCGGATTCGACGCTCGCAATCTCGAATGCGAGCTTGTTCGATGCCGGCGGCTACATCTGCGAGATCTCGAACGGCTGCGTCACGTACACCGAAGCCGCGCTGCTAACCATCTCAAGCTGCTGCCCGGGCGACCTGGATAACGACGCCGACGTGGATCTGAGCGACCTGGGTGTGGTGCTCGCTTCGTACGGCTGCACGTCGTCCACGGGCCCTTGCGCCGGCGACATCGATGCCGACGGCGACGTGGATCTCAGCGATCTGGGCGTCGTCCTCGTGGCTTATGGGCGCCCATGCGCTTGAGCGACTTCTACACCCCTGCAGCGTATATGGTCTTTCGCATTGCCTTCGCTTCCGCCGCCTTCCTCGCGGTATGCTCATGCTGCGGAGGCATTACGTATGGCCGTTGTCGTCCGAAATCGTCCGTGCGTCGTCATCATTCGCGATGGCTGGGGGGAAAACCCTTTTCCCGAGTGGGATCACGCCAACGCGGTGAAACTCGCCAATCCGCCCGTCGACGCGATGCTGCGGCGCGAGTGGCCGTTCACGCTGATCGCGACCAGCGGATTCGACGTCGGGCTGCCCGAAGGCACGATGGGCAACAGCGAGGTCGGGCATCAGAACATCGGCGCGGGGCGCATCGTCGATCAGGACAGCGTGCGCATCACGAAGGCTTGCCGCGACGGCACGATCTTCAACAACGCGGAACTCGTGGCGGCCGTGGAGCGCTGTCGGGCGCGCAAGACCAAGCTGCATCTGATCGGACTGGCGAGCGACGCGGGCGTGCATTCGCGGCTGGAGCACCTCTACGCGTGCGTCGAGCTCGCGGCGCGGCGCGGCCTGAAGGATGTATTCGTTCACTGCTTCACGGACGGGCGCGACACGCCGCCGAATTCGGGGT
>JBGAJB010000364.1:0-3057 GCA_044225155.1 Phycisphaerae bacterium
CGACGCACTCACGCTTTCGCGCTTGGCCGGCCGCGGACTGCTCGACCCCGTGCGGCGCATCGCGGCGGACGAACAGGCCGTCGGCTACGCAGTGCAAATCGCGCGCGGCGCACTTCAAAACTACGCGGAGCAGCGCGACGCGCCCGGCACGAGCGAGTCCGTCGAACTCGACTCCACCCGCAGTCGCGTGATCCAAGCGGGAGAAGTGGCGTGGCGCGACATCGCCGCCTTGCTCGAGCGCGCCCCAGCGCTCATCCGTCTTCAGCGCCAACGCGCATACTGTGCGGCCATTCTCGCCGACGCCTGGTCACGCCGCGATCGTAACCAGTCGACCAACTGGTGGAATGAAGCGTGGCTCGCCTGGGCCACGCTGCATCAACAACGCCCCTCCAACGCCGAAGCGTGCGTGGCGCTGACGCGCTTCCCGCTGAATCTGACGGACGCGGTCGGGCTTCTGCGGGATGCTCTCCGAGATGGATTCCCACGTCCCGACTGGTTCGACGCCCTCGCGCGCATCTCGGCCGCCCCCGGCTTTACGGACGCGCTGGGGTCTCTCGTCGCATCCGTCGGCACACGCGACGCCGGGACCTACGTCGACGACCTCATTCTGTCCGGCGCGCCGGAAATGGTCCGGCTGGACGCGATCGTGCACAGCCGCGCGGGCGAAAACGCGGAGGCGGCCCAAGAGGCGGGACGCGCGGCCGAGATGTACGCAACGATGCGTTCGCGCTATCCCGAACTCCGCTCGGTCGCGCTCGCGGAACAGGCCGAATATCTCTTTCGGGATGTCCTGAATGGTGAGCGCAGCGCGATGTTGATCGCGCAGGCCATTGACGCACTGCCCGCCATTCAGGCCGACAAGCGCCGCGCGCTGGCGCGCCCCTATGAAATGCGGGCGGCGCGCTATGCGTTCGCACTCGGCAACACCGCCGCAGCCCTGAGCGCTATTCGCGCCGCGGCAGCCGACACGGCCGATTCGCCCGAGTCGTTGCAAGCCGAAGTGCTGACCGACCTGGCGGAAACGTTCCGGCAGTGTGGAGGTTCACGGGCACAGATCGAGTATTGGATCGTAGAAGCCTTGCGCGTTCGGCCGGATTTCACGCGTGCCTGGCTGCTGAGGGCACAGCTGGCGTCGCAGCGATCGTCCGAGGAATTCGCGCAGGTGCTTCGTTCGGCCCTGGAAGCCGGAGTTCCGGCGGCGCTGGTTGATCGCTGGCGCCAAACGCTCTCGACAGCGCCGCGTTCTCAACCGTCAACATCGCAACCGTAGCCTTTCGTCAACACATTGACGCATTCCGCCGATAAACGCTGCGTCTTTCGCGCAGCGAGAGACCTGCCGCGCGCGTTTGGAAGACTCCCCCTGCCGCCCGTTGTCTCGCGGCCTGAAGGGGAATTGCATGCAGCCCGCGCCGTCGATGCGCATCTTGGTCGTCGATCCCAGCGATGCGGTGCATGCTGATTTCCGGGCCATTCTCAGCGGCGATGCGCCTGCCGCGTCGCGCCGCGCCACTGACCAGCAGCGGGCCGCTCCGAACACACCGGCACACTTCGAGGTCACCTGCGCCGATGACGCGGATGAGGCCGTGCGGCTCGTTCACGACGCGGTCGAAGATCATCGCCGCTTCTCCGTCGCATTCGTGGATGTGCGGCAAAGCGCAGGTTGCGACGGCATTGACGCCGTCCTGAAGCTCTGGGGACAGGATCCGGACATCCAGATCGTCATCTGCACGAATTCGACGAACTATTCGTGGAATGAAATTGTCGGCCGGCTTGGAAACAATGACCGCCTGCTGCTGCTCATCACGCCCTTTGACCCGGCCGAGGTCTGGCAACTCGCCAGTGCGCTGAGCGAGAAGTGGGCGCTCGTGCAGAGCGATCGCGCCAAGCTGCTCGAATCGCTGCAACTGACGGAGGAGCTGCGCCAGCTCAACGGCGATCTGCGCCGCGAGATCGACGAACGCAAGGCGATGGAAAACAAGCTCCGGCACTCGGCTTATCACGATGCGCTCACGGGCCTGGCCAACCGCGCGTACCTGATGGAGTACGTCGCGCAGTGCCTGGGCCGGGCGGCGAAATCGACCGACTACCGCTTCGCGATGCTTTTCATCGATCTCGACAACTTCAAACTCGTCAACGACACGCAGGGGCACGCCGCCGGCGATGCTCTGCTCATCGAGGTCGCGCGCCGACTGAATGCCACGCTGCGCTCGCTCGATCCGCTGACGCGCCTGAGCGCCGATGCGGCCGCGCGCCTGGGCGGCGACGAATTCGTCGTCGTCCTCGACGGCTTGCAGCGCAACTCGGACGCCGGCATCGTTGCCTATCGCCTGCTCGAACAGCTTTCGCGGCCGTTTGAAGTTGGCGGTCAGCCGACGGTGCTCGGCGCGAGCATCGGCATCACCATCAGCGGGCCGGAATACTCCACCCCCGACGACATGCTGCGCGACGCCGACACGGCCATGTATTGCGCCAAGAGCCGCGGCAAGGCCCGCTACGCGATCTTTGACCCGGAAATGCACGCCAGCACGCGCCGGCGGCTGTCGCTCGAAAACGATTTGCGCCGCGCGCTGGCCGAAGCGCATTTCTCACTGAAGTACCAGCCGATCGTCTCGCTCGCGAGCGGCCGGATTGTCGCGGTCGAAGCGCTCATCCGCTGGGAGCATCCCGACTATGAGCTGCGCATGCCGGCCGACTTCATCCCGGTCGCGGAGGAAACCGGGCTGATCGCGCCATTGGGAGACTGGGTCATTTCCCAGGCCTGCTGCGACATCGGCCGCCTGACGCGCGCCACGCCGGCCGCCGAGCAGTTGCGCCTCAATATCAACGTCGCGAATCGGCAACTTCAGGATCCGGGCATCGCCGAACGGTTGCGCCGCGCGGTCGAAGCGCACGGCCTTTCGCCCGGCCGCATCTCGCTCGAAATCACCGAGAGCGCGATGATCGACGACTTCGACGGCACGCTCCAGTGTCTGCAATCGCTGCGGGCCCTCGGCTTCGTCATGCAGCTCGACGACTTCGGCACGGGTTATTCCGCACTCAGCTGCCTGCATCGCTTTC
>JBGAJB010000365.1:0-3056 GCA_044225155.1 Phycisphaerae bacterium
CATGGCCGGCTGGCTGGTGCGCGACGAGAAACACGACCTGGGCGTGATGAAGACACGCGACTCTGCGCTCAACTTCGTGATCTATCCGCGACCGACCGGGTACGACGGGCCGCTGGCGATCCTGATCGACGGCTGCTCGGCTTCCACGAGCGAAATCTTTGTCGGCGGGCTGAAGGATCTCGGTCGGGCACGCCTCTTCGGCCGCCGCACGGCCGGCGCGGCGCTGCCCTCAATCGTCGATCGCCTGCCGAATGGCGACGGTTTTCAATTCGCCTTCGCGGATTTCTTCCGGCCCAATGGCGAACGGCTCGAGGGCGTGGGTGTGAAACCCCATGTGGAAATTACGCCGACGCGGGCGCAACTGCTGGCGGGACATGATCCGGTTTTGGACGCGGCGGCCGAGTGGCTGGCGACGCAGAGGAATACTGTTGCGGGAATCTGAGCCAACCGGCGCTGTAGCGCTCTCACCGCTACGCGGCAGCAAGGACCTGGCCCAATTTCAGTGCGAACTCGGGCAGCAAAGGAGTTGTGATCGTGGAGCGCGTGCCGAGCCGCTCCTTCCGCCACGTGTCGCCGCGGCGATCGTGGATTGTCGCTGAGTTGGTTAGAGGGTCGATCACCCAATACTGATACTGACGCACGCCGGCCGCCAGACTTTGTGTCGTAGTCGCGCTTACGGCTCGTCTCCGCGGCGGCAAAACGCGACAGGCGCATGGCCGCCCGTGATCGCTCGGATCAATGCGCGCTTTTCGGTGAGAGAGCGGTTCGACCGCCATGCGGCAATCCTTTCGGCCGATCGATTGTAGCGAAACGTGACAGGGCATGAAAAAAGGGCCTTCTCGCACGCGAAGAAGGCCCTTTCACTTCGTCATGGCGCGAACGGCGTCCTACGCCAGATTCATCGTCATGAGGAACACCGCATTGTTCGGCGTCTTCTCCAGACGATTGCGCAGGAGTTCGACCGCTTCGACCGGGTTCATGTCGCTCAGCACGCGGCGGAGCATGTAGATCTTTTCGAGCTCCTTCGGATCGAGCAGCAGCTCTTCCTTGCGCGTGCCGCTGGCGGCGATGTTAATGGCCGGCCAGACGCGCTTGTCGACCAGGCGGCGGTCGAGGTGGAGTTCGCTGTTACCCGTGCCTTTGAACTCTTCGAAGATGACTTCGTCCATCTTCGAGCCGGTATCGACCAGGGCCGTGCCGATGATCGTCAGGCTGCCGCCTTCTTCGATGTTGCGGGCCGCGCCGAAGAAGCGCTTGGGCTTCTGCAGGGCGTTGGCGTCGACACCGCCGGTCAGAATCTTGCCCGAGTGCGGCACTTCGGTGTTGTACGCACGCGCCAGACGGGTGATCGAATCCAGCAGGATGACGACGTCGTGGCCGTATTCGACCAGGCGCTTGGCCTTGTCGATGACCATTTCCGCGACCTGCACATGGCGGCTGGCCGGTTCGTCAAACGTGCTGCTGACGACTTCGGCCTTGGTGTGCCGCTGCATTTCGGTCACTTCTTCGGGCCGCTCGTCGATGAGCAGGATGATGACTTTGGCGTCGACGTGGTTCTTCGTGACGGCGTTGGCAATCTTCTGCAGCAGGACCGTCTTGCCGGTGCGCGGCGGGGCGACGATCAGCATGCGCTGCCCCATGCCGATCGGCGTCACGATATCGACGATCCGCATGTTCAGCTCTTTCTGGTCCGTTTCCAGGAAGAGCCGCCGATTCGGATGGAGCGGCGTCAGGTCTTCGAAGTTTGTCTTTTCGGTGACCTTGTCCGGACTTTCGAAGTTGATCGCCTCGACGCGGAGCAGCGCAAAGTAGCGCTCGCTTTCCTTCGGCGGGCGAATCTGGCCGGCGACGACATGGCCGTTGCGCAGGCCGAAGCGGCGAATCTGCGAAGGGCTGACGTAAATGTCGTCCGGGCCGGGCAGGTAGTTGTATTCCGTGCTGCGCAGAAAACCGAAGCCGTCCGGCAGGATTTCGAGCACACCCTCGCCGTAGAGCAGGCCGCTCTGGTTGATGCGGCGCTTGAGGATCTGGAAGATCAGGTCCTGCTTCGGCAGGCCGACGTAGTCCTCGATGCTCTCGCTCTTGGCGACTTCGTGCAGCTCCTGCACGCTCAGTTTTTGCAGGTCCGTGATGTGCAGGTCGCCGCGCTTGACGCGCTCGTATTTCTCATGCGTGTCGCGATCGATGGCCGCGTCGTCGTCGATTTCCGGGGCGGGCGCGCCGATCATGCGTGGAGCTGCTGCGGCGGCGGGCGGCGGCTCTTCGCGCGGGGCGCGGGGCGGAGCGGGCGTCGGGGCGACTTCTTCTTCAGTTTCGACGAATTTCGAGTCCATCACTGGTGGACTGTCGAGTTCTTCGTGCGAGGGCTCCAGGTTTTCCCCGGGCCCTTTCTTGCGGTGGTGCGTCGTTCGCGTGCGGGAAGGGGCTTTCGCCATGGTGGTGTGCTCCAAATGAGTCCTGCGAGCCGCGGACGTCCCCGACAGGGGAAGACGCGCCGGCCCGGCTTGTAAAACTTCCTAAGCGGGGTTCGCCTTTCTCACGATCTGCTCAAAAACCGCCCGCACCTGATCCTGCAATTGCGAAGGACCCCCCTCGTTGCGGATCACGTAATCGCTGCGGGCTTTCTTCTGCTCCGTCGAGAGCTGCCATCGCTCCCGGCGGGTGAGCTCCTGCTCATCCCAGCCGCGCGTTTCTGCTACTCGCGCCAATCTCGCGGCTCGGTCGGTTTCCACGAATACAACGGCGTCGCATGTCCGGTCCAGGCTGCTTTCAATGAGGAGCGGGGAATCAAGGACGATGATCTTGACCGCTGGATTCTTATTTCCGTCGGTAATCATATCCCGCCTGAGGGCGTCGATCAAGGGGTAGGTCAAAGCCTCCAGCCGCCGGCGTTCCTCGGGCCGCTCAAAGACGCGCGCCGCGATTTCCCGGCGGTTCGCCTGCCGGGAACCATCCCGATTGACCGTAATGACCGCCGGCCCCCACCAGGAAGCGAGCGTCTCCAGCACTTCGGGCCGCGTCAGGATTCGGTGGTTCAATTCGTCAGAATCGATGAC
>JBGAJB010000366.1:0-3056 GCA_044225155.1 Phycisphaerae bacterium
TCCGATGTTTAAGCCAACACCGACCATGGCGGAGCAGATTGCCGCGGCGGCAAGTGAACTGGGAATGAAACGGACCGGCTTGACTCCGACTTCGGTCACCGTCGTCCAGAGTGACGGGACGCTCGTGATCACCCTGCATGGTGCGCTGTCGCCGGCGGAGCGACTGCTCGCACAAACTCCGGCCGGCGCGTCCCAAGTGCAGGAATTTCACCGCGAACTCTTCGCCAGCAACGCAGCATCGCTGCGGGCCGAAATCAAACGCATCACGGGCGTCGAAGTGCGCCAGGCGACGGCCGAGGTCGAACCCTCAACCGGCAATGTGGTCGCGGTCTTCGCGACGGGCACGGTCGTGCAGGTCTTTCTGCTGGCCAAAAGCATTCCGCCTGATACGTGGAATGCCGGAGGCACGGATGGACCTTGAACGAGATCAGGGAAACAGGCGCGTTCGCGGCCAACGAAACGCGGCTTGTACGGCGTGTCGCTCCGCCGGGGGCGAACTCACGCTCCGATGTTCCATGGGTAACACCGTGGACATCGAAGCGGTTACCCACCTCCGAGAGAACGAAGCTCGGGGGAGTCGTCGGACTCTCGGAGGTTTTTGTATTCGATCGGCAGACATGAATCGCGATTAGCAGAGATTAAGGAGTTGGAAGATGTCAATCCAGTCACCCAATGGCAGCGACAACGCGGCCACACGGCGCTGCGGCGTCCTGGTCGCCGATGATGAATCGGAAATACTGGAAGTGCTGGCGGCCGGATTGCGACGCGCGCGGTTTTCCGTGTGGCTCGCAGCCAACGGAAATGAAGCGCTGGAGCACTTCCGCGGCCACACCAAATCCATCGACGTCGCCCTGCTCGATGTGCAGATGCCGAATCTGGACGGGCCGGGAACGCTGCTACGACTGCGTGAACTCTCGCCGCACCTGCCGTGCTGCTTCATGAGCGGCGACCTGGGCGGCTATGGCCTGGAAAAGCTGAAAGAGCTCGGAGCGCAGGCCTTTCTCGAAAAGCCGTTTCGAATAAGCGAGGTGTCGCGCGTACTCCGCGGTCTCACGTGGAGCGCGGATGTCAGTGCGCCGGGGCCGCTCTCGGTCAGCGCTGATGCAGCCCGCAAGACCCCATCTCGCGGCAAGGCGTTCGCGTCGTCCCGAGGTGCGGCGCGCAGACGCAACGGTGCGTCATGAAGTCAATCCTGAAACCTTTGGTATTCCTATTTTTTGTTCTGGTTGTGATCGGTTTCTTCCGTGGCTGGTTTTCGATGTCCGGCTCAAACCGGACTATCGACAACAAAATGAAAGTGGAACTCATTCTCGATCGTGAAAAGGCCGGCGCCGACGCGAAGACGGTCAGCGATGAGGCCAAGGAGCTCTCGGGCAGTGGGAAACGGGCAGCGGAGTAGTTGCGGAGCGTATCGGCGCAATATTTGGGTCGCGAATAAGGAGCACACACCGTGCTAAGCACAGTCCTGATCATTCTTCTGCTTCTGATGTTGATTGGCGCTTTACCGCGCTGGAATCACAGCCGGAATTGGGGCTATTACCCCACCGGCGGCCTCGGCGTAGTGCTCGTGGTAGTCGTGCTGCTGATGGTCATGGGCCGTATTTGAGTGGCCAGGCATAGTTTCAGGTAGCCGCCTGCACTCGAAGTTCTGTTACCAATGAACCCGCGCGATGAGGAGCGCGGAAAGGGATTTCTCATGCAATTATTGCTGAAGCGTCGATTCCGGCGTACGGGATGGCTCGCCGCCGTCGCTGCCACGGTCGTTTTTGCTCCTCACCTGCGGGCGGCGCAGGAGTCAAACCGATTTCCGGAGGGCGCGGAAATTCTCACGCGCGGCCCGGTGCATGAGGCGTTTGCTGAACCCATCATGTTTGACCCGGACGCGGGAGTCCTGATTCCAAAGACGCCGCCCGAGCCGATTGAAGAGCTGCCGCCGGACCAGAGACCGGATGGCGCCAACGTGGACTGGATTCCCGGCTACTGGGCCTGGGACGACGAACGCAACGACTTCATCTGGATCAGCGGCGTCTGGCGTGCGCTGCCGCCCGGGCGCGAATGGGTGCCGGGTTATTGGGGACGGAATGCCGGCGGCTATCGCTGGACGTCCGGATACTGGGCGGACGCGCAGGCCGACGAGACTGAATATCTCCCTGAGCCGCCGGAGAGCGTTGAGAACGGGCCGAATATCGCAGCGCCCTCCGCGGACGACATCTGGAGTCCGGGCGCCTGGATCTGGACGGAACGCCGCTATGCCTGGCGACCCGGATACTGGGTGACGGCGCGCCAGAACTGGGACTGGATTCCCGCCCATTACGTGTGGGCGCCGCGCGGCTACATATTTGTCGATGACTATTGGGATTACTCGATCGGCCGTCGGGGAGTGCTTTACGCGCCGGTCTATTTCGGTTCCAGCGACCACACGCGGCGCGGCTTCTCCTACTCGCCGGTGACAGTCATCAGCCTTTCCGTGTTCAGCGATCATCTTTTCGTGCGGCCGCAGTGGAATCATTATTACTTCGGCGATTACTACGCGCCCAGCTACCGCGATGCAGGCTTTGTCGCGAGCTTTTTTCTGAGAATTGGTGGACGCGGATACGACCCGATCTCCGTGCACGAACGGTGGCGACACCGCGCGGAACCCGACTGGGATCAACGCCAGCGAGCCACTTTCGAGCGGCGGCGCGATGATGAGGACGCGCGGCCCCGGCGGACACTGGCGGCGCAGCTCGCGTTCAATAATTCTGATTCCCGCCGTAGCGATCGCACGCTGACCCTTGCAGGTTCCGTCGAGAACATCCTGCGCGGCGATGCCGGCGAACCGCGGATTCGCCGCGTCGACGCCTCCGAGCGGAACCAGGTGCTGCAGCGCGGCCGCGAAGTTCAACGCTTTCGCTCCGAGCGCCAGCGTACCGAATTGGAAACTCCTGAACGGACTTCGACTCAATCCGACGCCGTTCGTGTCAGAGCGAATCGCTCGCCGGTCACTGTCCGCCAGTCGGCGAAGGTCGAAAAGGATGATTTGCCGCCGGAGCGCCCTGAGCGTCCAAAGGCGGACC
>JBGAJB010000367.1:0-3048 GCA_044225155.1 Phycisphaerae bacterium
ATCAGCGTGCACACCGCGCCCAATTGGATTGAAACGAATTACTCGAATCGGCCGGGGCTCCAGTATTTCGCGGCCGACGGCCTCGATCTCGTCGACGCCTACACCGTCGCAGAACAGGCGGTGGAATACGTGCGCACGTCGCGCCGCCCGGCGTTTCTGCACATGAAAGTCGTGCGCCTGCTCGGCCACGCGGGCACGGATCCTGAAACCGAATATCACACGCTCGCGCACATCGAGGCCGACGAAGCACGCGATCCGCTGCTGACGTCGGCCAAGCTGCTGATCGAAGGCGGCTACATGACCGGCCCCGATGTCCTGGCCCTTTACGAAGAGGTTCGTGAGCGCATCGCGGCGAAGCGCAAGACCCTGGAATCGGCACCGCTGCTCACCAGCGCCGACGAGATCGTCGCTCCGCTCGCGCCGCTGAACGTCGACAAAGTTCGAGCGGAGGCCACGCGCCCGGCGAGCGACGACGCGCGGCGGCACGCGTTTGAGCACGAGGCCACGCCGGGACTCGCGAAGACCGGCGACACCGGTCCCCTGCCGGAAAATCAGCCCGCGCGCCACCTGGCCGTGCTGATCAACTGGGCGCTGCGTGATCTGCTCGCGAAATATCCTGAGATGATGATCTTTGGCGAGGATGTCGCGGCCCGTGGCGGCGTTTACTACGTGACGGCCGGCCTGTCCGCCCGTTTCGGCTTGGGTCGCGTGTTCAACACGCTGCTCGACGAAACCAGCATCCTCGGCATGGCGATCGGCGCCGGACATCTCGGGCTGCTGCCGGTCCCGGAGATTCAGTACCTCGCCTATGTGCACAACGCGATCGATCAGCTGCGCGGCGAGGCGTGCAGTACGCAGTTTTTCTCGAACAACCAGTTCCGCAATCCGATGGTCGTGCGGATTCAGTCGCTCGGCTATCAGAAGGGTTTCGGCGGACACTTCCACAACGACAACAGCATCGCCGCCCTGCGCGACATTCCCGGCCTGATCGTCGCCTGCCCCAGCCGCGGCGACGATGCGGCCAAAATGCTCCGCACGTGTCTCGCGCTCGCCAAGGTCGACGGGCGCGTCGTCGCATTCCTCGAACCTATTGCGCTCTACATGACGAAGGATCTGTACAAACCGGGCGACGGCGAGTGGCTGTGCAAATATCCGGCGCCCACGGAGGCGATCGCGCTGGGCGAAGGGCGCGTCTATTTCCCGGACGCGGCCGACCTGACGATTTTCACGTTCGGGAACGGCGTTCCGATGAGCCTGCGGGCGGCCGAGCAGATTCGCACGCTCAACGGCAAGACCGGCGTAAGGGTGGTCGATCTGCGCTGGCTCAGCCCATTGAACGAAGCCTTCATCCGCGAGCAGGCCGCGGCCACGGGTCGCGTGCTGGTCGTCGATGAAGGGCGCAAGAGCGGCGGCGTGGGTGAGGCGATCCTCGCATTGCTCGCACAGGACGCCGATTCACCCTGCCTCTGCCGGCGTGTCTGCGGCATGGACACGTACACGCCGCTCGGCCCGGCCGCTAATGAGATTCTGCCGACGGAAAAAGACATCGTCGCGGCTGCGAGGGAGTTGTTGGCGGCACGAGAGCTGGTAAGTTAGCGATGGGTGGCTTCCCAACGCACACTTGAGGGCATGCCGTGCCGACAGTCGGGGCGTGCGGTCGCGAGAAAGCCAAGCGTCATTAAAGAAATGGTTGTCGGGCAGAGCTCAAAAGGCGAAGAAAGTGCCGCGCCGCCGCTCCAAGAACGCGCGCTAGGCCACGCGCAGCGCTCTCAGTGCTTGATGACGTGCGCGTTGATGTGCGCCAACTCGGCGACATCCCCGGAATAAGACTCATACCCGGCCGTGAACTCAAAGATTGAGCCTTCGATCCGGGCGGCGTTGGCGATGAAGTCGATCTCGGGTGTGTCGTCCGCGAATCGCAGCCGCACACAGATTTGCCCCGCGTGGCCGTTAACAAGCTGCACTGCGTCAGCAACGGCCCGGGCGACTTCCGTGGTCATCCTCTTCTCCAGCCGGACGGGCCGACAGCACATCGGCCGGCCGCGTCCTGAGTCCCCACCCACGCGGCACGGCGTGCCGCGTTTGCTGCCGGTCAGTCGAGAATCGCGAGGATGTCGCTCTCGTCCATGATGATCATCTCATCGCCGCCGACCTTGACTTCGGTGCCGGCGTAGCTCGTGAAGAGAACGCGGTCGCCCTTCTTCACCTGCAACGCCTTGCGCTCGCCGGTGTCGAGCAAACGCCCCTCGCCGACGCTGAGCACAGTCCCGCGCTTGGGTTTCTCCTTCGCGCTGTCGGGCAGGACAATGCCGCCCGCCGTTTTGGACTCCGCTTCCAGCCGCTTCACCAGCACCTTGTCTCCCAGAGGACGGATCGAGATCGACATAACCTTTCATTACTCCTTCGGTATATTTTCGCCAGCCTGATAATTGTGACTCCGCAGTCGGCCGGCGTCAATAGTGCCGCGGAATCGCAGGTCCGCCCGTTTCGATCAACCCGGACCAAGGCGAAATTCCGTCCGCGGTGAACCGCATTGGGCGAACGCCGCGCTCCGAAACGCAACGGCAATTACGACCACGCGCCCCCGATACTGTCGCCGCTCAACTTGCGGCGCGCAAACATTGCCCGTCTACTACGCCGTTCAGCCCGGCCGAAAGCGGTCGGGCCAGGGAGTCCGTGGCCGCCCGATGCTCGATCCGTCGCTCCTGCTGGCTTTCGTACCCGATGCCGAACGCATGGAATCCTGGCTGGATGCCATGGAGCCGTGGCTGAACGTCTGGTTTTACCCAGGCCTGATGATGATCTTCATCATCGCCAGCCTCGGCATCCCCATCCCGGAAGACATTCCGCTCATCCTGGCCGGGATCGTCCTGCGGACCCACCCGCACATCGCCACCTGGCCGCTCACAATCGGCGTCTCGCTGCTCGGCATTATGAGCGGCGACATCGTTCTCTACAGTCTCGGCCGCCGCTGGGGTCCTTCCGTCTTCGCCCATCGCTCGGTCAGTTGGCTGATCACCCCCCGCCGCTTCGAAAAACTGAAGCTGC
>JBGAJB010000021.1:0-24635 GCA_044225155.1 Phycisphaerae bacterium
ATACCCCGGCGGCGCGCGCACGCTTCGCTGCGAGTCCGTCGGAGATTACTTCGAGTGTCGCATCGACGGCGAGTGGATCGGAAGCGCCGGTCCGCGCGACGGCACTTGGGACGGAACACGCGACGTTCCACGCGAATTTCCGCTCGCTCTTTCGCCCGGCCGCCACGAAATTGAATTTCGTGTCCGCGATTGGCGCGCGGGCGGCGGAATGGTCGGCCCCGTATTCATCGCCGCGGATTTGAACGAGCGAATTTTCTGACCGTGATTGTTTATCGCTGCCGCACGAATTGGCTCGTCAACAACCCGCTCTGCGGCAACACCGGCGCAATGTCGGCCAGAAAGCGCTGCGCATCGGAGTAATAGCCGGCCGTCGGTGCGAGCTGCGGCAGAAACGTGCGCCAATAAGCGTTGAAGCGCTGCATCAGTGCTTCGCGCACGTACTTAGCCGTCATGCTCGCCAGCGCGATCGGCATGTGCCGCTGATCGCCTTCAACGCTGAACTCGATCGTCCAGTCCCCTCGCGCCGATGCCAACCGATATCGGCTGCACCCATCGGAAATCTCAAGCTCATGCAGATGCCGCTCGGGAAACGCCGCGTGCAGCAGCCGGCCGTACTCCGCGCGCCCGCCGAGCCGATCGACGCAAATCGTCACATCCTGCGCGCCGGCCAGCGTCGTAATGCGCGTGATGAGTCGCAGCACCTGCTCCAGCAGCAGGGCGGCCTTGTTCCGCGTGTGCGAGACGCGATCGTTGTAGTCCTCTTCCGTGACGAGCTGCGTCATCAGGCCGATGCAGCGCGCTCCCTTGTCGGACATCACGCCGGAGAGCTTTTCCGAGATCGCCGCAAATGTCGATTGCTCGCGATCAATGGGCAGCGTCTGCGAAAGGTTCTGATACCACGGAAAGCTGCGCGGCCGCTCCATCTGCGGATCGAGCGCCGTCAGCAGCGCGAACAATTCGTCACAAGGCAGTTGGCAGGAATTGGCGAACGCAAGCACTGTGCGTTCCAGCGTGCTGATGCCGCGGCCACGGTCGTAGGCCGCCTTGGAGTCGTCGACGACAAGCCGCCAATCGCGATCCGCCGCCCGGCACACGCACGCCCGCAGCGCCTTCCAAAGGCAATCGCCGGCCCGCCGCGGATCAATCTGCCACACCGTCGCGCCGACCACGAGCGGCCCCAGGCTCGGCCCGTAACCCGCTTCGTCGATCCCCGCGACAATTGGCACCAAAGCCCCTTTTTCGGGAAGAGCGAATTTCGAATGGCGAAGAGCGAATGGCGAAGAGCGAATGAGAGACACAGAAAACCATCGCGCGCGCAGACACGAAGCGCGCCAACTCGCAAGTTCGAATCAGCGATCAGCCATTCGCTATGGCCCTCCTACCACCCTAAGACGTAGAACACGCCCGTAAACACGGCGTCGGCCGCGATCAACGCGACGATGCTCTTCACGACGGTCATGGTAGTCGCGCGGCCCACGCCGACCGCGCCGCCTTTGACCTCCAGCCCTTCGAAGCACGCCAGTCCCGCGACGAGCATCCCAAAAACGCCCGCCTTCGACAAGCCGGTGAAATAGTCCGAGGTCGTGATCGCCGTGCGCGTCAGATCGACGTAGACCTCGTAAGAAATGTGCAGCACGAAAATGCCGGTGACGGCGCCGCCGATGATCGCGATCACGTTCGCGATCACGGTCAGGCCGACCGTCATGAGCACGGCCGCGATGATGCGCGGCGCGACAAGAAAACGGAGCGGATCGAGCGCGTGCGCCTTGAGCGCCTTGATCTCCTCGCCCTCCACCATCGAACCGAGTTCGGCCGCGATCGACGCGCCCGCCAGGCCGCTGAGCAGAATCGCGGTAAAAAGCGGGCCCAGTTCCCGCACGACCGCGATCGCCACGATCGTCGCCACCTGTTCGGTTTGTCCGTATGAGGCCAGCGTCGGCGCCATGTTGAGCGCCAGAATCAGCCCGATGAAGAGGTGCACGAGCAGGATGATCGGAATGCTGCGCACGCCGAAGCGAAAGCTCTGCGCCGCAAGATGTTCGACGTGTACCGCCGGTCCGCGCCGCATGACGCCGGCCGTCGTACGCTCACCGGCCGCGCCGAGCATGCGCGCCACGCCGCCGATGTACGCCACGCCGCTCGCGAGCGTATCGAGCGTCCCGCGCGCGATCGCGCCCACCGCTTCGATCCAGCGGATCGGCAGCGCCGGCCGCGTGCCGGGCGACTCGCTCATCCGCGCTCCGCATCGTCAACCGACGCAGTAATCGTGAAAAAGGTCGTGAGCCGCGTGATTTCGAAGAGGTTCAGGACGCGCGGCTGCAGCCCGGCCAGCACGGCCTTGCTGCCCGCCCGCTCGGCGCGGCGCTTGAAATCGACAAATGTGCCGACGCCGGAAGAATCGACATACGGAACGCCGGCGAGATCGAGGATGACGCGCGACGGTTTGTTGTCGAGCAGCTCGATCAGCCGGTCGCGCAGCACAGGCGAGGTCTGTAGATCGATTTCGCCGACCATGCGGACGATGAATCCGATGGCGACCGGCGTGATTTCGATCCGGAGATCGTCGGGACTCCCGTTCATCGCAAACCGCCTGCCCTGCGACTCGCGCCCTCGTTTCGCGGTGAACACCGCCGGGGTGAGCGCGATCGCGGAGAGTATACGCGCCGAGCGGCCGCGCGCGGAGAATTCCGCCGTCGCTGACGCGGCATTTCGCGACAATTGTTTCGCGGCTGGCGCGGGCTTGGCCGGGTGTTCGGGCATCGCTCCCAGCGGTTCTTGCATGGACGTGTAGCGCGGGTATGCTGCCGCGCGGATCGCCCGATTCGGTTGGACGGTCAGGGATGTCGCCGCCGAGGCGTGCGGGGCACGTCACGGGAATTCAAGGACAGGAGTGTGGGCCATGATGGTGCGCGCGGGATGGCTGGCGGGATTGATCGGATTCGCAGCGCTGAGCTGCATGACCGGCTGCACGGATGCCAAGGACATGCAAATTCAGAAGCTGCAGCGCGAGAACGAAGACCTCGCGCGGGCCAAGGCGGAATGCGAGGACAAGCTCGCGACCGCGATGCGCGATCTGGAGGACGCCCGCAATCGCGGGCTTGAGTTACAAAACATCGTCAATGACCTGCGCAATCAGCTCGCGGCCGCGAAGAGCGGGCAGCAACCGATCGTGCAGAATCCGAGTCTTCCGCCTGGTTGGGTAGGTAACGAAAACGTCGCGTGGAAGGACATCGGAGAGGACATTCTCTTTGATTCCGGCAAAGCGGATCTGAAAGCCAGCGGAAAGGGGACACTGCAGAAAGTCGTGGCAGATGTGCGCTCCAATTTCGGCGATCGCGAAGTCTGGATCGTCGGGCACACCGATTCCGACCCGATCAGCAAGTCGAAATGGAAGGACAATCTGGAGCTTAGCGCTCATCGTGCGATGACGGTGACGCGCGAGCTATATAAGCTCGGCCTTGATCCTCAAAAGCTCATCGCCGCTGGGGCAGGCGAACATCACCCCAAGGACTCGAACGGAAGCAAGGCCGGTAAGGCTCAGAACCGTCGCGTCCAGGTGCTGGCGGTGAAAGTACCTGCACTCCGCGCCCCAAGTACGGAAGGGGCTGGGACGGGCGATTCCGGCCGCGCTCCGTCGTTGGACGAGCCGTTCCTGGTCGTCGATCTGTCGCGACGCGAGGACTAGCAGCGCGAAAAACTCGCGCACGGTCGACGTTCGCTGGCAGTCCTGAAATGATTCCCGCCGGAAATGGTCACTTGATCATTTCCGGCGGATTTGTTTTCATGCCTACTGTTCCAATATGGAGAATACCCTGGAGCTTGTTCGGTCCGGCTCGTCCCACGCGTCAGATGCCGGGCAAGCTTCTGATCGCGCGAGGTTGGATGTCGACACGGTTTGCGAGCCGGGAAATGGACGGATTCCGCCCTCCTGCGTCCTCATCACGATCCTTGGGCTCGGCACTGCCTATCTCGGGCTCTTCGGCCCGAATCTCGTCGAAGATGCCTTTATCACTTTCCGGGTCGCGACGAATCTGGCAGCCGGGCACGGCTATGTTTACAACATTGGCGAGCGAGTTGAGTCCACTACCAATCTTCTTTGGGCAGTGCTCCTGGCGGTCGCACATATCGCCGGATGGCCGATTCCGGCCGTGGCTGCGTACGGCGGCGCGGTCGCGGCGGCCCTTGCCGCTTTTTTTGCGTTCCTGACGCTTCGACGGCTGTGTACGACCGCGATCGCGGGAATTGTCACGCTTCTTGCGATGTCGACGCCGTCCATCTGGCTGCTCTGCGCCGGTGGACGGGAAACCGGCCTCTACGCCCTGTGCATTTCTCTCACGGTTTTCTTTTTGGTGCGAGGGAATTACCTCTCCGCCGGCTGGGCGACGGCCGCCGCATTTCTGACGCGGCCCGAAGGCGTGCTGATGTTGCCGGCGCTGCTGCTCACCGAGGCGTTCGTGCGGCGCGCGCCGCGCGAAATGCTCCGAACTTCCTTGCTGGCGCTGGTACCGTGGTTCGTGATCGTATGCGCTGCCACGATTGGGCGCTGGTGGTATTTCGGCGCGCTGCTGCCGAATTCCGTGATAGCGAAGAGCATTCCGATTTCAAGCGGTACGCTGAGCATGGGCGGAGCGTATTTGCTCCACGCCGTACTGCACTATCCCGCATTTGCGGCGGCAATTCTGCTCGCGCCGCTCTTGGCGCGGCAGCGTCCGTGGATGGCCGGACTGCTCATGATCCTCCTGCTGCAAGTGCCGATCGTTCTACGGAACGGCGGCGATTGGATGCCGTATTCGCGGCTGATGGCCCAGTACTTTCCGCTCTTCATCATCCTCGGAGGCGTATGTGCGGATGCGCTGCTTCGTCGTACCGGCTGGGCGACGACTTTCGCGTTTTCACTGCTGCTGATCTGCGCTGCGATGACGCCGCTGCTGGGGGAGCGCCCGGCCATGCGCCGCACTCCGAGTTGGTCGCTCGGATATCCGGCCTGGGCCTATGAAGCGCTGGCGCGTCGTTTGGGGCCGGCCGCGCGGGCGGACGATCTTTGGGCGCCGGAGGCGATTGGGATGTTCGGTTACGAGCTTCCCAGACAGCGCATTCACGATTTTCTCGGCTTGGCGGATGCCCATGTCGCTCGCTCCGGGAACTCGTATTTCCCCCCGTTCGGAAAGGCGGATTTCGCGTATTCACTGAATTTGCGTCCGACAGCGCTCATCTTTCACAGCGGTGACTACTCTCCTCGGCAAATCGAGGCTGCGATTCCGGGGGGGCTAGAGCGCGATTATGAGCGCGTCGACCTTCCGGACTTGGCCGATTTGCGCGTGTACGTTCGACACGATGCCGTGTCGCGTTTCCTGCCCAGCTTGAGGCCCAATCCCTGACTCACCTCTTCGCTGTTCCGTTGTCGGAGCCGGGAAAATAGCGCCAGTAGCGCGGCACTGGCAGACCACTGACGAATTATTTCGAACGAGAGCGAGCCGGGAGATTCACAGCGACGGGCATAAGATTTTTGCCATCGCGCGCGACGACGATTCGTCCATTGAGTGCTGCCGCGATTGTCGAACGCGACCCTCGCATTCGCGGACCAACTTCAACTTGGATGCGAATGATGACTCGCGGTTCTGTTCTGCGCTCCTGCTGCGCGCTCATCCTGAACCTCGTAGTGCTCGGCCGGTCCGGGGCACAGATTACCCCCACATTCCACCAGATCGCACGCAGCAATGCGGCCTTTCCAGGCCGCGACGGATACGTCTATGACGGCCGCACCGGATCACCCTGGATCGGCGCGAAGTCGATTGATCCAAACGGCGACATCTACTTTGAGGCGAAAGCCCAGGCACCCGACGGCACATCGCTGGATGATCTGCTCGTCTATCGCCGAGGGACTGGTGTCGTCGAGCCCTACGTCCGCACCGGCGACGCGGTCGGCGGCGTGACCTTTCGTCAGACCTGGAGTGCGGTGGGTGGCGGCCAGCCCGGCCTCGTTTCGCACATTGGTTTCCTGCAGGATGGGACGCCGGGTGACGCCAAGGCCGTCGTCGTGGCGCGTGCGGACGGCTCGCGCGCGATCGCCGCGCGCGTCGGTCAGCAGCCGCCTGGTTACACCCAACCCGCCACGTTCTCGAATGTCGGCTTCGCGAGCGGTGGCTTCAACGACGTGAATCTCAACCGCAGCGGAGTCGCGAGTTACGGCGCGCGCTTCACCGATGCGAGCGGCGCGACGCGCTACGGCTACTACCTGACCCGGCCTGACCAATCGGCCGAGCGCATCATCGACTCGACGATGCCGGTGCCCAACCATCCCGGCGCGACGTGGGTTGCCTATGATCTGATCACGGTTCCCTTTGATATCTACACGCCGGGGCTCGATGACGCCGGAAATGCCTACTTTCGGGCGAAATTCGCGGAAAACGGAAAGAACTATCGCGCCTTCTATCGTCGCACGGCAAGCGGCGCTTTGAACGCGATCGTCGATACATCCGTCGCGAACTCCGTCCCGTCGCTCCCGGGCTTTAGCTTCGGCCGCCTGACCACCGCCGCGAACAATCAGCGTGGCGATGTCGCCCTGGGTGCGGCGATCAACAATCCCGACGGCACATCGTTCGGCGCCGGCGTTTTCGTTTCGCGTGATGGCGGGCCGCTGACGAAAGTTCTCGCGCACGGCGATCCGGTGCCCGCCATTCCCGAGGCGACGAATCACACGCCGGGATTGATCGCGATGAACGATTCCGGCCGGTTGTTGCTGACACTGGACTACAGCGTCGGATCGCTGACGGGCGAGTCGCTCCTGCTCGTGAATTCCGACGGCTCTTCCGAACCCGTGCTGCGCTTCGATCAGACGCCCGGCTTTCCCGGGTTGGCCGCGACGAACACGCTGGCGGCCGATCTGAATTCGGCGGGAGACGCCGTATTCATCACGAACGTCGGTGTCACGACCACCTACGCCGCCTTCGCGTATCGCAGTGATACGAAGCAGCTCATTCCGCTGCTCAAAACGGGCGACGTGCTCGACGGCCTCACGGTCGTCAGCATGGGGCTGGGCGGCGGCGCGGATGATCCACTCGGGTCGATCGGCGCGTCGGCCGGTCCGATTTCTTTCGACGACGCCCGTCGTCTGTCGATGTCGGTCGTGCTGCGCGACGCAGCCGGAACGCTCTCCTACGCCTTCTACTCGGTTCAGGTGCCGGAGCCGAACGCGGCGATGATGTTCACGATTGGCGCGGCCATCGGGCTTCGAACGGCAGCGCGCGTGGCCGCGCGCTGAATCGAAGCGCTGACTCGCTTGCCATGCTCCCCCGACCGCCTATAAGTGTGCGGCTCTTGCGTCACGCGCGCTGGGGAACGATGGGCATGCGAGCGGTAGTGCTGCTATCCGGGGGACTCGACAGCGCCACAACGCTGGCGATCGCCCGCGCCGAGGGGCGCGAGATTGCCGCGCTCACCTTTCGTTACGGTCAGCGTCACGCAGTGGAAATCGCTTCGGCACAGGCCATCGCGAAGTCGATGGATGTATCCGATCACACCATCATCGATATCGATTTGCGCGTTCTGGGCGGATCGGCGCTCACGAGCGATATTCCCGTGCCGAAAACAGCAGCGCCTGACACGCCCCAGCCCGACAGCGGACTCGGTGTCGAAGCGTCGTCAATTCCAATCACGTATGTTCCCGCGCGCAACACGATCTTTCTTGCCTACGCGCTCGCCCTCGCCGAAGTCCGCGGCGCAGATGAGATCTTTCTCGGCGTGAATGCCATCGACTACAGCGGCTATCCGGATTGCCGTCCGGAATTCGTGGCCGCCTTTGAAAGCGTCGCGAGACTCGCGACGCGCGCCGGTGTCGAAGGCCGGCCGCTGCGCATCCGCGCGCCGCTGATCGACTGGCGCAAGGAACAGATCATCGCCCGCGGCCTGGAACTGGGCGTGGACTACGCCCGCACGCACAGTTGCTACGACCCGGATGAGCGCGGCCGTGCGTGCGCTCGCTGCGAAAGCTGCCGATTGCGCCTCGCCGCTTTTGAGCGGCTCGGAATCCGAGACCCGGCTCCTTATTCCGACTCCGCGGGCAGTTAGATTCCCGTGAAACTCCCCATCACGACGCCCAGATCTTCAAGATCGACCACTTCGTCGCCGTTCAGATCGCCTTCTTCCGGCGTGGCGTTAATCAGTCCCCAGTGCGCGAGCACGATGTTCAAGTCTTGAATGTCGACGTCGCCGTCGCGATCGAAGTCGCCGGGAATCGGCGCATTCAAACGCGCGTCAAGGAACTCGACTGCGGCGTCATACTCCGTGGGCGGAATGTTGTGGCCGGCAGATGGCAGGTGAATCGTCGTATCGACACCCGCGTCCACGAGTGCGTTCGAAAGCATAGTCGTTTGTCGGTAATCGATGATTTGATCGCTCGTGCCGTGTACGAGATAGAACGGCATCAATCCGGAGTTTACATACGTGAGCGCCCCCGCGCTCTTCACCGTCGCCACCTCGTCGGCATAGTTCGGGTCCGCCTGATGCCGCACGACATCGCCGAGATTGAAGCCGAAAAGCTGTGATTCCGCCGAGTTAGCGTCCAGATGATCACCGCGCAGCGAGAGAAAATCAGTCAGGGAAGAGAACCCAACGACGCAGGTCGGCCGGCTCGAGAGCCGGGTGTAATCGCCAAGATCACCCTCGAGCTCGGTGACACCGCTCGAAGCGCCCAGCAGTGTTGCGAGCTGCGCTCCTGAAGAGTGGCCCCAAACACACACCCGATTCGAGTTGAAGCCGTAGAGATACGCATTTCCACGCACCCAGCGCATTGCCGCCTTGCAATCGAAGATCTGGGCCGGGAATTTCGCTTCCGAGCTGAGTCGATAGTTGATGCTGACGATCGCAATTCCGTGATCGAGCAGCCCGGCAATGTCCTCGACTCCCACCGTCTTGTCATTGGAGAACCAGCCGCCGCCGTGAATCCACATGACGACCGGGCACGGCCCGGCCGGGTCGGGCGGCAGGTAAATGTCGAGCAGCAGCGGCTCGCCGTCGGCTTTCGCGTACTCGATGTCGCGATAGGTTGGCTCGATCGCTGACGCCGGGAATGACACAATCAGACCAATCACGATTGGGATCGCGCGCCACATACGGATTGTCTCCTCTGCGGGTAGACCGTCGCTTCGTGGTCTCCTGCGGCAGGCGGGCCCCCCCGAGCCGCAGGTAGTTCAACAGATTGTAACAGTCGAGAAGCCGAAAACATTCCCTGATACGGCGATTCATCGCCAACATTATCTGACGGGTTCTCGTCAAAGCGGGTGCGCGAGTTCCCTCCAACGTCTTGACATATAGCGGTCGATATCACCATCGGAGCCGTACGAATCGTTCAATCTGCATAACGGGGGACCGCACGTGTCGGTGCGCTCAAAGATTCTTTTGCTTGCGTTGGCCGTATCCGCGGCGTGTGTCATTATCACGGTCATCGTGCAGGAAACCGTAATTCTGCCCGAGTTTGAGGGAATCGAACTACGCATCTCCCGCTCGGATGTGGTGCGTTGCCGCGCCGCCATCAATCGTGAACTCGATGGGCTTGCCGGCTCGGCGGCCGACTACGGCGGCTGGGATGACACCTATCGGTACATCGAGGATCACAACGCCGCGTTTGAGACGACCAATCTCACGCAGGACTCGTTCAAGAACCTGCGCCTGAACTTCCTCGCGATCTTCCCAACTGATGGCCCACCGATCTGGGTCAGCATGCGGACATCCGAAGGGGAGCCACGCGATTGTGCTGACCTGATAGCCCAGCTCGCGCGGCCGGACCATCCGCTGCGTATTCATCCGACCACCGATTCCCGGCAATCTGGAATCATCCGCTGCAGCGTGGGGCCGCTCCTGGTCAGCTCTGCGGTCATTACGACCTCCGATCGCTCCGGCGCGCCGCGCGGCTGCATTCTGATGGGGCGACTGTTGAATGACGCCCTGATCCGCGACATCGCCCAGCAGACCTGCGTGGCGTTCACGCTCGGGCCGGCATCGGAAGACGTTCAGCAGCATGATCAAGTCGCCGGCGCGATCAATTCGGATGCGCAGGATCCGGAAACGCTGCGCTCGCAAACAATTCTCAATGACGTGGAAGGCAAGCCGGCTCTGCGGCTCACGACGGAGCTGCCGCGAACCATCCTTCGGGGGGCCCGTACCGTCGCCGCCACGGCCTTGGCCAGCAGCCTGCTGTACTCGATCGTCCTGATGGTGGTGCTCGCGCTGGGCCTGATGCGCGTCGTCGTAAATCCGCTGACGCGGGTGACCGCCCACGCGCTCCGCGTCGGCGCGAACGATGACTTGCGGGCCAAGTTGAATGAGACGCGCTCCGACGAACTCGGCATCCTGGCGCGCGAAATCGACCGCATGGTGGATCGTCTCGCCGACTCGCGCGGCCAACTGCTGGATATCGCGCATCGCTCCGGAAAGGCGCAGATCGCGATCGACGTGCTGCACAACATCGGAAACGTGTTGAATCGCGTCACGGTCGCGACGGACGTGCTCTCCCAGCGTCTGCGGACGAGCGAAGTGAACGCCGTAGCGCAGGCCGCGAAGCTGATGCAGTCGCACGCTCAGGACATCGGGACGTTCATGTCCAGCGACGATCGCGGACGGCGGCTGCCCGCGTTCCTGGACAAGCTCGCCGCGCACCTGGCCTCGGAGCAGCAGGACATGCTGACCGAAGTCTCGGCGCTGAATCAGGCCGTCGAACACATTCGGGCCGTGTTGCAGCGCCAGCAAGCCGTGACGAGCGGCCGCCCGCTGATGGAGTGGATGCGCCCGCGGAAATTGATCGAAGAATCGCTCTCGCTGAGCTGCGATTCGCTGACGCGCCACGGGGTGAACGTCAACGTGGAATGCGACGTGGAGCAGGAAGTCGAACTCGACAAGCACCGCGTCATGCAGGTGCTGGTCAATCTGATCTCCAACGCGAAGCACTCGCTGAATTCGCGACCGTCGGGCAGCCGGGAGCTGGTGGTCAGCGCCGCGATCGCGCGGGACGCCGACAACGAGTGGCTGCAGCTTGCGGTGACGGACAACGGTGTGGGCGTCGCGCCCGGCGACGTCGAGCGTTTATTCCGCATGGGCTACTCGACCCGCCCCGACGGCCAGGGCATCGGTCTGCACAGCTCCGCCAATCTCGCGATCGAGATGGGCGGGAGCCTCTTCGCGGACAGCGAAGGTCTTGGAAAGGGTGCGCGCTTCACGCTGCGCATTCCGCTGAAGGCCCGGGAGGTGACGGTATGACCGCCGAAATCGGCGCCGCGCGCCGCATCCTGTTGATCGACGACAACGACGACATCCACGCCGACTACCGCAAGATTCTGCAGCCGCCCAGCAGTACGCACCGTGGCGAACTGGTCGCGGAACGGGCCGCGCTATTCGGCGAAGCGGACGCGCAGCACGTCGCGCTTCCGCAATTCTCCGTGGACAGCGCGATGCAGGGACAGGCGGCGGTCGAGTTGGCGCGCCAGGCGTGCCATACGGGCAGCCCGCACATGGTCGCCTTTGTCGATATGCGCATGCCGCCCGGCTGGAACGGCATCACCACCGTCCAGCACCTCTGGGCGGTGGACCCGCGCATCCAAATCGTCATTTGCACGGCGTACTCGGATGAATCGCTGGATTCGATCGCCACCAGTCTCGGCGTCTGCGATCGCTTCGTGATCCTCAAGAAGCCGTTTGAGACGGCCGAAGTGCAGCAGCTCGCGCTCACGCTTTCGGAAAAGTGGCTGGCGGAGCGGGCGGCCGAGCAGCGCGTCGATGAGCTGGAGGAGCTGGTTCGCAAGCGCACTTCAGAGATTGAGCACGCGGCCCTGCACGACCGCCTGACCGGACTGCCGAATCGCGCTTATGTCCTCGCCCGCATCGAGGCCTGTCTTCAGCGGCAGCTCCGTGATCCGAGCCGCAACTTCGCCGTCCTGTTCGCGGATTTCGACCGCTTCAAGCTCATCAATGACAGCCTGGGGCACGCCGTCGGCGACGAGTTGCTGGTGAGCGTCGCCAAGCGCCTGCGAGATTCGCTGCGTGCGGGCGACGTCATCAATGGCCCTTCGACCGCGTCGCGCCTGGGCGGCGATGAGTTTGTCATCCTGCTCGAAGAGCTGCGCGAATGCGACGATGCGGCCCGCGTGGCTGAGCGCCTCGTGGCCCTGCTCTGCGAGCCGTATGCCGTGGGCGAGAGCGTCCTGCAGCTCTCCGCCAGCATCGGCGTCGCCGTAAGCCAGCCGGGTTATTGCTCGGCCGCCGACATGCTGCGCGACGCTGATACGGCCATGTACCGCGCCAAGGCCGCCGGCCGGGCGCGGTTCTGCATGTTCGACGGCGCGATGCACGAGCAGGTGCTCGAGCGCATGACGCTCGAACAGGGTCTGCGCGCCGCCGTGCGCGACGGCACGATCGACGTCCACTATCAGCCGATCGTCTCGCTGACGCGCGGCGTCGTAACCGGTTTCGAAGCCTTGCTGCGCTGGACGCCACCCGATCGGCCGGGACCCGTTCCCGCGGATCGCTTGGTCGCGATCGCCGAGGAATGCGGATTGATCCAGCCGCTCGGCATGCTCGTGATGCAGCATGCTTGTGCCGAATTGCGCCGCTGGCAGGCGCTGGAAACGTGCCCGCTGGACCTGCGCCTGAATGTAAATATTTCGCAGCGTCAATTGGCCGACCCGCAACTCGCCGCCAAGCTGCACGAAGTCATCCGCGCCGGTTCCGTGAACCCGGACTCGATCGTGCTCGAAATTACGGAGAGTTCGGCGCTCGCCGACCTTGGCCAAACCAGCCGCATGCTGCAATCGCTCCGCGACATCGGCGTCTGGCTGCAGCTCGACGATTTCGGCACCGGCTATTCGTCGCTCAGCGTGCTCTACGGCATGCCGCTGGACGGTATCAAGATCGACCGCGCGTTCATTCAAAGCGTGGTGCAATGTCCACAGCATCGCGTCGTGCTCGAATCGATCGTGCATATCGCGCGCACGTTCGAACTGGAGATTGTGGCCGAGGGCGTTGAGACGACCGAGCAATATGAACTGCTCTGCGAGCTTGGGATCGATCTCGCGCAAGGCTATCTCTTTGGCAAGCCGGTGAGCGGCGAGCACTCGCGTCAGCTCCTCGGCAAGCCGGCGGCCATGCTCGACGCCTGCCTCGCGGCGTTTCCCCGTCCGGGTCGCTAGACGAATTTGCCCCGCCTTTTTCACGCCTACGGCTGCAATGCGCGGCCTCTCTTTGCACATGCAATGGTGTCGGCCGTTGATGCGGCGGACGTGGCCGGATGCGGGGGAGCGTCCGACCGAGTGCAAAAAACGGACGAAAAAGGCGGGCCGAAAAGGCCCGCGGGGGAGCAGGACCATGTGGAACAAGATGCAGCGCTGGGCGGCAGTGGTGACCCTGGGAACGGCGGCGGCTCTGAGCGGACTCGATTGCGGCGGCGGCGATTCCAGCTACGGCTACGACTCGTTCGCGTCGGACTCGTACGGCAGCTACTCCGACGGCGATTACTACGGCTTCTACGAGCCGAACACGACTCACTCGTTCGTCACCGGCCCGGGACTGGATGCCGGCGATTCGCTGGAAACCTATCTCGGCAGCTTTGTGTCCTACCCGTAGCGATGGGGCCTCGAAGCGCTGCTGACTGACCAAAAGTGATTGCTCTGCGAAGGGGCGCTCCGCGATGAAAAGGAGCGTCCCTTTTTTATTCGCGTTTTTTCCACGCGCGGCGGGGCCTGCCAGCGGCAGAACGACGCGCACCAGTGCGCCTTCCTCCGGCCGGCTCTCGATCAGATTCGACCACCATGCGCTCGATGATGCGAAAAGCGCGCCCAGCCCCAGACCACGGCCGCCGCCCTGCCTTGCGGTGTGAAAAGAACGGGTCAAAGGCGGCGGCGCTGCAGGACGGCGGCGCTCATACCGATGCCCTGATCGCGCACGACAAGTTCGACGGCGCGCTGCGGCACGCTCGCGCCTGTCTCGCCGGTAGTCGCCAGCGAGGCGTCGCGCCAGGAGATCGTGATCGCGTTGCCTTGATCCTGCGTCGCGACGACGGCATTTCGCACGAGTTCCAGAAGCACGGTACGCAATTGCGACGGATCGATGTTCAGCGAGAGCGCCCCGTTGGGCCCGGGATTCTCGATGACCAGCCGCGACGCCGGCAGATTGAGCTGATCGAGGCAGTGCTGGCGCGTCTGCGTAACGAATGAGGCCAGATCGACCTGTTCCGGCTGCGGCGGTCGCGGACGCGCGAAATCCATCAGATCGGTCACGATGCGGCTGCATTCGTGCGCCTTGGTGTGAATCAAGTCCAGCGCGCGCTGCATCTCCGGATCGGTAAGGGTTGCACGCAGCATTTGTGCCCGCCCGGAAATCACCGTCAGCGGGCCGTTCAGCTCATGCCCCGCGCCGGCGGCCATCTCGGCGATCATCGACAGGGTGCGGTTGCGCAGAACTTCCGCCTGTGCGTGCTGGAGCCGGCGGTTCGTCTGGGCCAGGTCTTCCGTGAGGCGCGTGGTCGCGGCGTGCGCGTTCGCCCGACTGATCGCCAGCCCCAGACTGTTCATGAACGATCGCAGCTCTTCGGATTCGTCGGCAAAGACTGACGCCTCGTCGCGCTGCGATGGGTAGATCACGCCGCCGACGAGCATCCCGTGCTGCACGATCGGCAGGAGCCAGAAATCTCCGTTTCCCAGGTGCGGCATAGCCACGGCCGCGAGCGCTCGCGCTTGCAGCGGCAAGAGAACGGGGCGCGAGTCGAGCGCCGCGGCGCCGCCTTGCAGCCATTGACGAACTTCCGATTCGATTCGTTCGGCGGAAGCGCTCACTTCGCTGCTCGACCCGCCGCGCCAGGCGAGTTCGACCCCGCCGGCCCCGTCTTGAACGGCAAACGCCAGGCAATGCTCACTCGGGACGGCCAGACGCGCCGCTTCGAGCAGCGCTTCGGCCACGCAGGCGGATTCGAGTCGCGCGTCGAGCCGGCGATCGAACTCGCTCAGTGCCCGGAAATATCGCGCGCCGGCCGCCGCCCGACGTTGTCCCGCCGCAAGCTCCGTGTTCAGTCTGCCGAGTTCCGTGTTGGCCGCGCTCAGCGACCGGATGTACAGCCCTTCCGGCGTGTCGCAGCCGAGGCCCAGCAGTCCCACGTGATGTGCGACGTCTCCCACGAGTTTGGCGCAGATCGTCTCCAGAACTTCCGGCGCGATTCCCAGCGGGGTGGCCAGCTGCGCGGACGACTCAAGAATCAGATGGTTACCCGAGTATCCGACGCGCTGCTCGCGCGCGATGACATCCGCAAGATGTACCAGGCTGATCAGCGGCCGGTTGCGAACGCTGGTCGGCAGCGCGTCGCCCGACAGATGGTGCAGCCAGATCACATCCTGCAACTCGCGCGGCAGGCCCCAGCGCTGCGCAATGCGGCGTCCCGCCACGGTGTGATCCGTCCCGAGCAATCCGCGCTCGCAGTCCGCGATGTCTCCGCGCGTCTCATCCGCCTGGGCGGCGACGCGGTCATAGCCGCGCGGATAGACGCAGTGCAGTGCCGCTTTGCCCAGGTCATGCAGCAAGCCGGCGACAAATGCCGTTTCCGCATCGACGCTCCGCAGCGTTTCCGCTTCGCTCAGCCGTCGCGCAGCGCACGCCACCGCGAGCGCATGCTTCCAGAATTCGGTCAGTTCGAAATGCGGTCCATTGGAGTTCCCCGAACTTCCGAAGCAGGCAAAGACCTTCGTCGCGAGCACGACGCTGCGAACCGTTTTGAATCCGAGCCTCACGATTGCTTGGTCAACGGAAGAAATCTCATGTCGCGCGCCGAACGCGGCTGAATTCGCCAGGCTCAGGAGGCGCGCGGAGAGCGATTGATCCGCACGCACCAGTTCGGCGATGTCGCGGGCGGCGGCGTCCTGCGAGGTCGCCTGCAAAAGCCGCACGGCGACCGCCGGCAGAGTCGGCAGATCATCGAGTTGCGCAAGCACCAGTTCCGGGCTTGCCGCCGCGGTGGCTTCCTGGGTACGGCCGGACATGAAACTACCTTGAAACGAGTTCGGTGATCAGATTGACGAGCTGATCGACGCCGAAGGGCTTTTGGAGGAATTCGTCCGCGCCCGATTGCAACAGGCTGTTCACGTCGTCCCGATTGACGACGCCGGACACGATGATGATGCGGATATCCTGCATCGACGGATCGGACCGAATACTGCGCACCACGGCGTTGCCGTTGATGTCGGGCAGCATGAAATCCAGCACGATCACGTCGGGATGAAATTCCTTCGTGCGCAGGCCGGCGTCAAAGCCGGTCGCGGCGGTATAGACCTCGAAGCGCCCGTCGCGCGAGAGCAGCTCGACCAGCATTTCCAGGATCGCAGGATCATCATCCACGACCAGCACCCGCCGCTTGCCCATTTCCAGGCGCTCGAGCGGGATCGCGTTTTCCTTCATGAACTGGATCAGGTTCTCGCGCGGGATGCGGCGGAAGCGCGAACCCGGCACGCGAAAACCCCGTAGCCGGCCGGCGTCGAAGCAGCGGATGACCGTCTGCTGGCTGATGTTGCAGATCTCAGCCACCTCCCCGGTGGTGAAAACCCGCTTGGTGGCAATGGACTCAGGCACCCCGGTGTCGGCCATGGTGTCCGTCCTTTCGTCCAGATTTACTATATTCCCCACATTCACTTAATATACGGCGACTGGGGTGTTTCTGCAATAGTCCTTTTTACCTATTTCAGCTATTTTCCCGCGATAGCGATGCTGAGCAGCAACACGTCGCTGGGGGTCACGCCGCTGATTCGGCCGGCTTGGCCGAGATTTCGCGGCCGCGTACGCGACCAATTCTCAATCGCTTCTTTTCGTAACTGCTTGATGGAGCTGAAATTGAAGTCTGTGGGAATCTCGCACGCCTCGCTCGCCCGCTGCTGCTCGATGAGTCGCGACTGCCGCTCCAGGTAGCCGGCGTAGCGGATTTCCACCAGTGCGCGACCCCACACATCTGCCTGACCGGCAAGCTCTGGGATGGCTGCGAGAAATCGCTCACCGTCCTCTTCGGGCCGGCGGAGCCATTCCGCGATCGTTCGGCCCTCCCAGCGCGTCTGCGCAAGAGTTGCGCGAAGCGCGCTCAGCGCTTCCTCCCGCTGCTGGAATCGCTGCCAGCGACGCTCATCCGCCAAACCCAGGTCGCGCGCGAGCGGCGTCAGCCGTTGGTCGGCATTGTCGTAGCGGAGGTGCAGGCGATGTTCCGCGCGGGACGTGAACATGCGGTACGGCTCCGTCACGCCGCGCGTGACGAGGTCGTCGATCATCACACCGATGTACGCCTGATCGCGGCCGAGGATTACCGGCGCACGGCCCGCGACGTGGCGCGCCGCGTTGATGCCCGCCATCAGGCCTTGGCCGGCCGCCTCCTCATACCCGCTCGTGCCGTTGATTTGACCCGCGAGGAACAGCCCCGCGATTTCTCGGGTCATGAGCGACGCATCGATCTGCTCAGGGGGCACAAAGTCGTATTCGACGGCATAGCCGAGCTGCAGGATGTGAGCGTTCTGCGGCCGGGAATGCCGGCGACGATCCGTCTCTGCACATCCTCAGGCAGCGAAGTGCTGATGCCGTTCACATAAATGCGTTCGCTCGTGCGTCCTTCGGGCTCCAGGAAAGCTGATGACGCTCTTTGTCGCCAAAACGAACGATCTTGTCCTCGATGCTCGGGCAGTAGCGCGGCCCGCAGGATTGGATCTGGCCCGAGTACATCGGCGCGCGGTGCAGGTTTTCCCGGATTGCGGAGTGAACCTCCGGCGTAGTCCATGAAATCCAGCAACAAACCTGCGATTGCGTGATCGCATTCGTAAGCAGCGAGAACGGCGCCGGCTGGGCGTCGCCATGCTGTTCATCGAGTTGCGAGTAATCAATGGAATCGCGCGCGATCCGCGGCGGCGTACCGGTCTTCAAGCGCCCGAGCCGCAGTCCGAGCGCCGCCAGCGACCCGCTTAATCCGCCTGCAGCCGCTTCCCCGACGCGCCCACCCGGAGTTTTCCGCTCGCCGGTATGCATGAGAGCACGGAGAAAAGTCCCCGACGTCACGATGACGGCGCGGGTATTGATGCGACGGCCATCGCTCAGCACCACGCCGGTGATTGCGCGCCGTATTCGCGGCGCAACCGCCGAGTTCGGCTCATGGGCGTTTATCGCCGTTTCGTTTGCAATCTCTTCGTCCGCCTCAATCGCCTCGACTCCGCCCTCGATGATCGTCAGCCCAGCGCAGTTCTCCAGATGTCGACGCACAACCCCGGCATACTCTTCGCGATCGCACTGCGCGCGCGGCGACCAGACCGCTGGGCCTTTGCGGCGATTCAGCATGCGAAACTGAATGCCCGCTTCGTCGGTGACAATCCCCATCAACCCGCCGAGCGCGTCGATTTCGCGGACGATTTGTCCCTTACCGATCCCGCCAATGGCCGGGTTACACGACATGCGGCCGATCGCGTCGCGCGAGAAGGTGATCAGGGCCGTGCGCGCGCCCAGTCGCGCGGCCGCCCATGCGGCCTCCGCGCCGGCGTGCCCGCCACCCACCACCACGACATCAAATGCTCGATCGTCCATCTGACGGGATCGTAACAACTCCTGGGACAGCCCGATTCCTCCCTCTCAGGATCACAACGCGCTGGTGATTCCAGTTCAATTTCTCAAATTCTGTGATTGCAGATCACTCCCACGCGCAGACGCGTAATTTGCACCAGTTCTAGGGCAGTCGCACGAAGCGGGTCGCCAATTCGACGGTTCAATTCAGATGCCATTGAGCCCGTCACGCGTGGCCAACTCACCCAATTCTGATGTCGCTGGGCCCGTCGCGCGTGACCCGCTGCCAGCTGGCCCCGCTAAACTTGGGCCATGCCGCGCCGCGATGATCCGCGACAACTCCGGCTGTTCGGCGCGGGCAATCCGGATTCTGAGGACGCCGCGCCCCCGGCCCCAGGCTCCCGCACCGGCGAGGTATTGCCGGCCTCCGTCGATCCGGAACTCATCTCTCTCGCCGCGCATTTCGCCGGAGATTCGCCTTGGCACCTCTTCATGGTCGTTTCCCGGATGGGCCGGCCTGGTCTATGCCGAGCGCTACAGCGAGTCCCGGCTAGCCCGCCACGGCCTCGCCGCCTACGCGCGGCATCCACTTTTTCGCACCGTGGGGATCGACCGCTCGTTTTACGCACCGGTCACGCGCGAGGAATTCGCCGCCTACGCCGCCGTGGTGCCGGACGATTTTCGGTTTGCGGCCAAGGCGCTGCAGGCGGTGACTTCGCCGACGCTGGTCAGCGGCGGCCGGCGCGAGAAGAGTCCTTATTTCCTTGATTCTGCCTACGCGACCGACGTGGTCGTCGCGCCGTTTGTCGCCGGTCTCGGGGAAAAAGCCGGACCGCTCGTCTTTCAGTTCGTCCCGCTCAGCCAGCGCGAAATCGGCCGGCCGGAGCAATTCGCCGAGCGGCTGCACGCGTTTCTGAGCGACCTGCCGTCCGGACCGCTCTACGCCGTTGAGCTGCGGAATGAGGAATTGCTGACGCCGCGCTATGCCGCGGCGCTGCGCGACACGTGCTGCGTGCACTGCTTCAACATCCATCCCACCATGCCGCCCATCGCGCGGCAGGTGGAAGCGGTCGGCGAGCAGGGGACGATCGTCGCGCGCTGGATGTTGAATTCGCGGTTCAACTACGACGAAGCCCGCGCCGCGTACGCCCCGTTCGACTGCCTCGTCGACGAAGACGAAGCCGGCCGCGCGGCCCTGGCCGATCTGGCGACCGGCGCCGCGTCGCGAAAGATTCGCGTGTACGTCCTGGCGAATAACAAAGCGGAGGGCTCTTCGCCGTGGAGCGTGCGGCTGCTGGGAGAGCGGATTGTGCAGCGTATGGCGTCGGTGCCAGAATGAGTTCTTAGCGATTCGGGACGGGCCGCGCGGTTGATGCGTTGCAGCGAGTCTGCGAGCGCCTTAGCGTCATCGCAGAGTCCGATCGATGGACGGAGCGATGTCATTCAGAAATGCCGGAGCGCGTCTTGAGCGAGAAGCGCGAGTCTCTCATTTATCCCCAGAGCCTCTCCGAGACCGTCGACACGGTGAACGCGGCGATCCAGGACGGGACGAAAATTCCCAGGGATGAGCGAGTGCGGGTGGCGCGCTGGATCGCGTCGCGGCAGGGCGAGCGGGGCGCGTATGCAAACACGTTTGCAGCTTTCCCTTCCGAGCGCGAGCGCGGCATCCGGCTGTTCACCGGGGAGCGCGTGACCTCCGCCTCGGCGCGGCACATCCTCGGCGAGGAGTGTTGCCGCGTGCTTCGCCAGCTCGACGTGAGTGACAAGGTTGTTCAGCCGGCGCTCGAGCGCGCAAACGACGGGCTGCTGCAATGCCTCGCGCGGGCGGCGGACGATCCGCGCCATAAGAATCCGGGCGTCTTTTGCTGCGGGAAATGCACGGTCGGACTCTGGAGACACCTGGTCATCGGCGGACTGGACCGCTCGGAAGAGCGGCTGGAAAAAGGCCTGGAGACGCTGCGGCCACGGCGGGACGGCCAGGGCGGATGGCGGAGGTTTCCTTTCTGGTACACCGTGCTGCTGCTTGTGGAGGCGGACTTCACGAGTGCAATAACGGAATTGCGATATTCCGCGCCGGTATTGGAACGCTTTGCGTCTCGCTCAGCGACGACGCGCTACGCTGAGCGGCGTCGCAGTCTTGCGACGCGAGCTCTCGCGTGCGTTTGATAGCCGGAACTAGGGCGGACTAGTTGCGGGAATGGAGGCGGCGGGAATCGAACCCGCGTCCCGAAGCACTTCAGCCTGGGCCTCTACGTGTGTGTTCGATTGATTTTTTCTCGACCTCCGGCAGGCCAATCGACAGGCCATCCGAGTGTCCAGCCCGACTGTTTCTCACCCACGCGCCGTCAGGCAGTCACCGGAAAACCGGTGACGCGCGGGCCAGCCCGCTAACTCGTCGGTTCGGCTAGCAGGCATTGCCGGCCGACGTGCTGTCTAATTAATTAGGCAGCAAGGCGATAGCCATTGTTGGCATCTGAAAAGTGTGCCAGGTGTTTTACGAGGCCGCCTGACAACCTCGACACGCCACCCAAACCTCAACCTGCCCGGTCGAAGCCTGGTCGCCCCCAGTTTTCAAAGAACACGCTGGCCGCGCGGGCGTTCGATTCCACCGCGAAGCGGAATCCCGGTCCCTTGCAGCCGCTGGATTATATCGTCGAATGTGCTGGAAATCTGAATTCGGCATGTCGGCCGCGGCGTGGCATCGCGGAGATTCCCGCGCCTGTGCGGGTGCCACGGCTCTTGAGCAGTGGTCGTTTCTCTCGGTGGCCCGGCCATTGCTCAAGAAGCTCAGAAACTCAAGAAGCAGTGGCGTCGTCGACCCGTCTTCGCCCGGCAGGGCGCATAGTGCCCACGCGGCGAGGCAGCGGACGCATGCCCTTTTTCGGGCGGTTCGAGCGAAAAGGTATCATTAAACGCGGGAGATTCAGATGCTCAGATCTGCCGGCGGCCGAGTCGCTGGGTATTGCACGGTTCTCGCGGCCGCGTTCATCGTTGTCGATTCTTCTCGCGCCGATGATCCCGCCTGGATCGCACGCGGCAAAGCGGGCATGGTTGCGGCCGATCATCCGCAGGCGTCGGAGATCGGGGCCGCCGTCCTGCGCGACGGCGGAAATGCCTTCGACGCGGCGGTGGCCGTCTCGTTTGCGCTGAGCGTCTGTCGGCCCGAGAGCACGGGGATCGGCGGGGGCGGGTTCATGCTGGCGTATGTCGCGAAGGAGCAGCGCTTTGTCGCGCTCGATTTCCGCGAGGTCGCGCCCGCGGCCGCCACTCCCGAACGCTACAAAGCGCTGAGCGACGCGGCGAAGGCGGCCGGGCGCTGGTCGCCCAGTGTTTATGGCGGCAACGCGGTCGGCGTGCCCGGCCAGGTGGCGGGGCTGGGAGAGATTCATCGGCGCTTCGGCACGCGCGAGTGGGGAAAGCTGGTCGAGCCGGCCATCAGGCTGGCCGAGGATGGGTTCATCGTCGATGCGCACTATCGCGAGGCGTGCGCGGACGCGCGAAAAACGTGTGAGAAATATCCGGCGCTGCAGGCGCAATGCGGGCGTCTGCATGAGCTGCTGACGCGCGGGGGTGACCTGCCGCCGGCCGGGAGCCGCGTGCAGCGGACGGCGCTGGCGGAGGCGCTGCGATTGATCGAGCGCGGCGGAGCAAAGGCGTTCTACGAAGGTCCGATTGCGGAAGCGATCGTGCAGGCGGTGCGGAGCGCGGGTGGAGGAATGACGCGCAGTGATATCGGAAGCTACCGCGTGATTGATCGCGTGCCGCTCTCGACCAGGTTTCAGCGGCAACAGCCGCACGGTCAACTGACGCACGACTTCCAGATCATGCTTTTGCCGCCACCATCCTCAGGTGGAATCTGCCTGACGGAGATGTTCGCGGTGGCCAATCATCTGCCGGAGTTTCGCTGCGGATTTGAGCCGCTTTCCTTTCATGAGCACTACCTGGTCGAGGCGATGAAGCACGCGTTCGCGAATCGTGCGCGCTGGCTCGGGGAATCGATCGATGCGTCGCTCACATCCCGCTTAACGAGCGCGAGCTACCTGGATGAACTCTGGCAGAGCGTGAGCCGTGAGCAGTGCACGTATCCCATTGACGAATACGGCCTGCGCGGAACCGCCGCCGCCGCACCCGATGACCGCGGCACCTCGCATTTCTGCGTCGCGGACCGCGAGGGCAACATTGTCGCGCTGACGGAGACTGTGAACGGCAGTTTCGGATCGTTCGTTTTGACCGAACCATACGAGATCGTGCTCAACAACCAGCTGGATGATTTCACAACCGTGCTCGGCGACAGCAACTTGTTTGGGCTGAAGCAGGGCGCGCCGAACCTGATCGCGCCGGGCAAGCGGCCGTTGTCGAGCATGTCGCCGACGATCATTCTGAAAGACGGCCAGCCGTTCCTGGCGCTGGGGGCGAGCGGCGGACCGCGAATCATTACCAGCGTCCTGCAAGTCGCGCTGAATGTCATGGACGGCGACGAGCTGGCTGATGCGATGGTCAAGCCGCGTTTTCATCACCAATGGCAGCCGGACTTGATCTATTTCGATCGCGAGCCGCCGAGCGATCTCGTAGCGGCGTTGGAGAAGCTCGGCCACAAGATCAGCCCCGAGCGTCACTATGCCTCTGTCCAGGCGATCGAGTTCCTGCCGGATGGAACGCGCATTGGGGCGAGTGATCCGAACAAGGGCGGGCGACCGGCGGCCGAGTGATTCGACGCGCTTGCTATTCGTGCCAACCCTGCGCGCCGACCAGCTTTACGAAGCGGCAACCGAAGAACTCTTCGCGCAACCAGCCGGTCGTGCTGCGTCGCAATCGAATCAACGTCTGATCTACGACATCACCGACCGGCGCGACCAGCCGCCCGCCGAGCGCGAGCTGCGCGCGCAATGCCGCCGGCACTTCCGGTCCGCCGGCCGTAACGAGAATGGCGTTGTAAGGCGCGTGCGCTTCCCAACCGAGCGACCCATCGCCGCAAGACGCCTCGACTCGCCCGGGCAAGTTCAACCGCGCCAACGTTTCGAGTGCTTTCTGTTGCAGCGATGGATGCCGCTCGATCGTGAACACTGCGGCGCAAAGGCACGCCAGAATCGCCGTCTGGTAGCCGCTACCCGTACCGACTTCCAGCACGCAGTCGCTGCTGCGCAATTCGAGCATCTCCGTCATCGCCGCCACCATGTAGGGCTGCGAAATGGTCTGGCCGCTGCCGATCTGAAGGGCCGCGTCGTCATACGCCTGATCGGCGAGTTCCGGCGGGACGAAAAGCTCGCGTGGGATTTGACGCATTGCGGAGAGGACATCGGCTGATCGCACGCCGCGCGATTCGATCAGGCTGATCATTGCCTCGCGCTCGCCGGCACGGCCGGTGTCGGCCGGCATTCTCAAACTCCCCGGAGCTGGTGCCCCATCTTGTTCTTCTTGGCTTCCAGGTAGCGGCGGTTCACGTCGTTGGCCGGCATTTCGAGCGGCAGTTGCTCGACGACTTCGAGGCCGTATACGCCCAGACGCGCGACCTTTTTCGGATTGTTCGTCAGGATGCGAATGCGGCTGATTCCGAGATCGCGAAGAATCTGCGCCCCGACGCCGTAGTCGCGCCGGTCGGCGGGCAATCCCAATGCCTGATTCGCCTCTACCGTGTCCATCCCCTGATCCTGCAAGCGATACGCCTTCAGCTTGTTGACCAGGCCCACGCCGCGGCCTTCCTGTCGCAGATAAACGAGCACGCCGCGCCCTTCATGGGCGATTGCGGCCATCGCCGCGTGCAGTTGCTGCCCACAGTCGCAGCGATGCGAACCGAAGACATCGCCCGTCAAGCATTCGCTATGCACGCGAATGAGTACCGGATCGTTGACGACCGGCGCCGCGGCCGCGCCATCGGCGGAAACGCCGATTCCTCCGAAGCAGAGCGCGAGATGCACGCCGCTGTCCGCGTTTGAGCGATAGGCCGCGAGCTGCCACGTCCCGAATTCGTTCTGAATCGGCACCGACTCAACGCATTCCACCAGTCGTTCGCGTTGCAGGCGATATTCGATCAGGCTGGCGACCGTGGTGATCTTCAGATCGTGTTGAACCGCGAACGGCACAAGCTG
>JBGAJB010000022.1:0-25887 GCA_044225155.1 Phycisphaerae bacterium
CCGGGCAATGTTTCCGTGCCGCGGCCGGCCCATTTCTTGTGGCGAAAGACCCAGTCGGCCGCCGCATGTTCGTTCGCGGTGAGCCAGGCCGGCGGGAAAGCCGGCTTTGAAAGCGCACCATCCGGTGCCGGCAACAACACGGCCGCTTCGCCCGCGAAGACATCCGCGACGTGCCTCGTGGCGACCACGATGAGTTTTTCCCGATTTGGCGCGGCCGCGAGCTGACGGCTCATGAAATAGAGGGCGGCGGTTCGGTGGTAGCGCGTGCGAATCGCGTCGGTCTGGCGCCGCACGCGCTGTGCCAGCCCGCTGACGAGCAGCGCTGTCGCGAGCAGCGCGAGAAACGTGACGATGTACTGCCAATCCTGGATCGCGAGCGAGTAATACGGCTGTGTGAAGAAGAAGTTGTACGACAGCGGCGCGAGGATCGCCGCCAAGGCCGACGGCCCCATGCCGGTGCGCGTCGCGACGAAGACCACGCCTGCCAGGTAGACCATCGTGAGATTGACCGGGCTGAGCACGCCGCTCAGCGGCCAGGCAAGCAGCGTTGCGACTGCTACCGACGCGAGCGAGAGCAGATATTCGCGTCGATTGCGATGCAGCGGATGTGCGAATTCACGGGCCTCGGGGTCGTGCTCCGGATCGCCCTTTACGACGTGTACGTCGATGTCGCCGCTCTGCCGAATCAGATCGTCCACGGCCGAGCGGCGCAGCCACTCGCGCAGGGCGCCCGGCAGCAGCGCCGCCCCGCGCAGCACCGGCTTTCCCACGATGATCTTCGTCACGCCGCGCCGGCGCGCGAATGCAATCAGTTCTTCGGCGACATGCTCACCGCTGAGCGTGATCGGTTCAGCTCCGAGATTCTCCGCAAGTCGCATCGTTCGGCGCACGCGGTCGCGGTCGCGATCGGTAAAAGCCGGCGTCTCGACCGCGACCGCTATCCATTCGCAGCGCAAGGAAGCGGCCATCCGTCGCGCGGTGCGCACGACGCGGGCGCTCGGCGGTCGCCCAGGTGCGCTCGATCGCGCGGCCGGCCTTTTCGACCTGCACCTGCTGGTTCACCCGGTCAGCGGTCTGACGCAGGGCCAGTTCCCGCAGTGCGACCAGCACCTCCTTGCGGAAGAAGTGCTGCACGGCCCGTTCGGCCTGCTCTGGGAGATAGACCTTGCCCTCGCGCAGGCGCTGGAGCAGATCATCGGGCGGCAGGTCGACCAGCTCAATTTCATCGGCGCGCTCGATAATCGAATCGGGAATGGTCTCGCGGACGATGATGCCTGTGATCTGGGCGATGACGTCGTTCAACGACTCGACGTGTTGGACATTTACAGTTGTGTAAACATCGATGCCGGCGTCGAGCAGCTCGATCACGTCCTGCCAACGCTTGGTGTGACGCAGCCCCTCGGCGTTCGTATGGGCCAGCTCGTCGACCAGCAGGAGTTGCGGGTGACGCGCGAGCGCCGCGTCCAGGTCGAACTCGCGCAGCGTTACACCCCGATATTCCACTCTCCGGGGCGACAGCTCCTCCAGTCCGCCGAGCAGCGCCGTCGTCTCGGGGCGCTGGTGCGTCTCAACGTAGCCGACCACCACTTCCGTGCCGGCCGCGCGGCGCTCGCGCGCCTCTGACAGCATGGCGTAGGTCTTTCCGACGCCGGCCGACGCACCGAAGAAGATCTTCAACCGGCCGCGCCGCGCGCCGGGCTGCTCGACGGCAACCCGGGCCAGCAGGGCGTCAGGGTTGGGACGAGAGTCAGACACGCGCGCCTCGCATCGTTGCCTCTCGATTCTCGCCGCGGCCAGCCGGCATGTCATCCAGCTTGAGATTCAACTGCAAGACATTGACCCGCGGCTCGCCCAACAAGCCGAGTTGGCGCGGTTCCGTACACAGTGGAATCAAACTTCGGACGGTTTCCGTGGACAGATTTCGCGCCCGCGCCACGCGCGCCGCCTGATAGTTGGCCGCGGCGACGCTGATGTGCGGATCGAGCCCGCTGCCGGACGCGGAAACCAGGTCAATCGGGATCGGCGCGGTGTTTCCCGGATCGGCCGCGCGGAGCTTTTCAATCCGGGACTTGATCGCATCGAGCTGAGCGGGATTGGAGACGGCGAGGTTGCTGCCGGACGAAGATCCCGCGTTGTAGGGCATCGGCGTCGTCGCCGACGGCCGGCCCCAAAAATACCGGGGGTCATCGAACGCCTGTCCGATCAGTTCCGAGCCGACAACCTGATCGCCGCTGCGAATCAGAGAACCATTGGCCTGATGCGGAAACGCAAGTTGCGCGACCCCCGTGATCGCCAGCGGATAGACGACTCCGGTCAGCAGCGAAAACGCCAGCAGTATCAAGACCGACGTCCTTAGTTGCGCGAACATATTCTCTCCTACGCCAGGTTCATCGCGACCAGCAGCAGGTCGACGACCTTGATGCCGACGAACGGGACGAGCAGGCCCCCGACGCCGTAGAGCAGCAGATTGCGCGTCAGCAGCGTCGCAGCCCGCGCTGGTTTGTATTTCACGCCGCGCAGAGCAAGCGGAATCAGGAACACGATGATCAGCGCGTTGAAGATGACGGCCGAGAGAATCGCACTCTGCGGCGTCGCGAGCCGCATCACGTTCAGCGACGCCAGCGCCGGATACGTGCCCATGAAGGCGGCCGGGATGATCGCGAAGTACTTCGAAACATCGTTCGCAATGCTGAATGTGGTGAGCGATCCGCGCGTCATCAGCAATTGCTTTCCGATCTCGACCACCTCGATCAGCTTTGTCGGGTTGCTGTCGAGGTCGATCATGTTGCCGGCTTCCTTGGCCGCCTGCGTGCCCGTGTTCATCGCCACAGCCACGTCTGCCTGCGCCAGCGCCGGGGCGTCGTTCGTGCCGTCGCCGCACATCGCGACCAGCCGTCCCCCGGCCTGGTTTTCACGAATGAGCTTGAGTTTCGCTTCGGGAGTCGCCTCGGCCAGGAAGTCGTCCACACCCGCCTCGGCAGCGATCGAGGCGGCCGTCAAGGGGTTGTCGCCCGTGATCATGATGGTCTTGATGCCCATGGCACGCAGTTGGGCAAAGCGCTCACGAATTCCGCCCTTCACGATGTCCTTGAGCTGAATGACGCCCAGCACGCGCGCTGCGCTCCCGCTCTGTCGCGCCGCGACCACCAGCGGCGTTCCGCCCTGTTGCGCGATGTTCTCGACGATCGCCCGCACCGTCGGAGGAAACCAGCCGCGCTCCGCTTCGACAAACCGCTGAATGGCGTCAGCCGCCCCTTTACGAATGGTCGTGCCATTGAGGTCGACGCCGCTCATCCGGCTCTGGGCAGTGAACGGCACAAAGTGGGCGTGGAGCTTTTCCACCTCGCGCGCCCGTAGTGAGTATTTCTCTTTGGCCAGCACGACGATGCTGCGCCCTTCGGGCGTCTCATCCGCAAGAGAGGCGAGCTGGGCGGCGTCGGCGAGTTCCTCCTCGCGTACCCCCTCGGCCGGGAGAAACCCTGTGGCTTGGCGATTCCCGAGCGTGATCGTGCCGGTCTTGTCGAGGAGCAGGGTGTCCACGTCGCCGGCGGCTTCGACCGCCCGGCCGGACGTGGCGATCACGTTGGCCTGGATCATGCGATCCATGCCGGCGATGCCGATGGCGGAAAGCAGGCCGCCGATCGTGGTGGGAATCAGGCAGACCAAAAGGGCGACGAGCACCGTGATCGTGACCACCGCCCCGCGCCCCAGCGCGTGGACCGTGTAGAGCGAAAACGGGAGAAGCGTCGCGACGGCGACTAGAAAGATGATCGTCATGGCCGCCAGCAGGATGTTCAGCGCGATTTCGTTGGGAGTTTTCTGGCGCTTTGCGCCCTCCACGAGCGAGATCATGCGATCGATGAAGCTCTCGCCGGGATTGGCGGTGATGCGAATCACCAGCCAGTCAGACAGCACGCGCGTACCACCCGTGACGGCGCTGCGGTCGCCGCCGCTCTCGCGAATGACCGGAGCGCTTTCCCCCGTGACGGCCGACTCGTCGACGGAAGCGACGCCCTCCATGACTTCGCCGTCGAGCGGAATGAACTCACCCGCCTCCACGAGCACAAAATCGCCCTTGCGCAGCTGGGTCGAGGGAGTCGGCGTCGAAGCCGCGGCGCGGCGGGCTTCGGCCAGGCGTCGGGCAATGATGTCCCGGCGCGTTTTCCGCAGCGCGTCGGCCTGCGCCTTGCCGCGTCCCTCGGCCATCGCCTCCGCAAAATTCGCGAAAATCAGCGTGAACCAGAGCCACCACGAGATCGCGAGAATGAAGCCGGGCGACGCTTCGCCCTGACCACCTAGCGACTGAACAAACAGCGCGAGTGTCAGTACCGCGGCGACAAACACGACAAACATCACCGGATTGCGGATCTGATGCCGTGGATGCAGCTTGCGCAGCGATTCGACGAGTGCCTGGCGCACCAACGGAGGATCGAAAAGCGGACGAGACTTTGCGTTGGTCGTGTTCATGGGGTTAACGAGTGGCAAGAAGTTCCACATGTTCGGCGATCGGGCCGAGCGCGAGCGCCGGGATGAACGTAAGTGCGCCGACGATGAGCACGACCCCGATCAAGAGCACGCCGAAGAGCAGTGTGTGTGTCGGGAGCGTGCCGTCGGATGCCGGCACATGACGCTTGGCAGCCAGACCTCCGGCCAGCGCGAGAACCGGTATCGCAACGAGGAAACGACCGGCCAGCATGCAGATGCCGAGCAGCACGTTCATGGTCGGGTTGTTGGCGCCGAACCCGGCGAATGCGCTGCCGTTGTTGTTCGCGGCCGACGAAAATGCGTAGAGCACCTGGCTGAACCCGTGCGGCAGCGGGTTGGTCACCGAGCCGGAGATTTGCGGCGTCAGAACTGCGATGGCCGTGCCGATGAGCACCGCCAGGCACGGCGCCAGCACGGAAATCGACGCCATCTGCATTTCGAATCCCTCGATCTTCTTGCCGAGGTATTCGGGCGTACGCCCAACCATCAGACCGGCGATGAAGACGGTGACGATGACGAACACGAGCATTCCGTAGAGGCCCGAGCCGACGCCGCCGAAGATGACTTCGCCGAGCTGGATCAGCACAAGCGGCGCGAGTCCGCCCAGCGGGGTGTACGAATCGTGCATGGAATTGACCGAGCCGTTCGAGGCGCAGGTCGTCGCCGTCGCCCACAGCGCAGAATTGGCGACGCCGAATCGCAGCTCCTTGCCTTCCAGATTTCCGCCCGGTTGCAGAGCGTCGTCCGTGGTGGCGACGCCGAGCGCGGCGAGCTGTGAGTTGTCGCGGTATTCCTGTTGCAAGCAGAGTGCGAGAAACGCGGCGAAGACGACGGTCATGGCGGCGAGCAACGCCCAGCCCTGCCGCGTGTCATTCACCATCCGGCCGAAGGTGTAGCACAGGGCGGCCGGAATCAGCAGAATCGCCAGGCACTCCAGGAAATTCGAGAGCGGTGTTGAATTTTCAAACGGATGCGCGGAGTTCACATTGAAAAACCCGCCGCCGTTCGTGCCAAGCTGCTTGATCGCGATCTGCGAGGCGGCCGGGCCGAGGGCGATCACCTGCGTGGTCGCGTTCACGACTTCGGTCATGGGCTTACCCGCTGAATCGAGCCGGGCGTTGCCCGCGGCATCGAGCGCGGGCTGTTCATAGCTGGTGGGTTGCAGCTTGGCGACGGATTCACACGGCCGCAGGGTTTGGACGACGCCCTGCGTAACGAGCACGAGTGCCATCACGATGGACAGCGGCAGGAGGACGTAGAGCGTCGAGCGCGTGAGATCGACCCAGAAGTTGCCGATTGTCGCGGCCTGCCTGCGGGCAAAGCCGCGAATCAGCGCGACGAGCACCGCCATGCCTGATGCGGCTGAGACGAAGTTCTGCGTCGTCAGGCCGAGCATTTGCGTGAGGTAGCTGAGCGTGGTCTCGCCGCCGTAGCTCTGCCAGTTCGTATTCGTGATGAAGCTGACGGCCGTGTTGAACGCCAGGTCCCGCGTCGGCGCCGGGAGGCCGGCCGGGTTCAGCGGCAGCAGGTGCTGTGCGCGCTGCAACGCGTACAACGCGACAAATCCGACCACGTGAAACCAGAGCACTGCGCCCGCATACTGCCGCCAGCTCATCTCGACGGCGGAGCGCACGCCGCATAGCCGGTAGAGCCCGTGTTCCAGCGGCCCCATCCAGCGCATCACCCGCGGCGGCCGGCCTTCATACACGAGGGCCATGTACGCTCCCAGCGGCTTTACGCATGCCAGCAGCACGGCGAAATAGAGCAGGATCTGGAGCCACTCGAACGCTGACATCAGAACCACTCCGGCTTCAGCAATGCGAGGAGCAGGTAAGCCAACAACAGCATTGCCAGCAACGCACAGACGACGTACCAGCCGATCACACTTGGGCTCCCAACAGGTGACGCCGCAGTCAAGCGGTCGCTTGGTCACAGCGCACGCCCCCGTCACTGAAAACGTACGCGCGCGCGCGTCAGGATGCTGTTTGATTGGGACCGATATGCGTAGGGATTCCGTAAGAATTACACGCGGAATGCGGTATTCGAGTTGGCGGTCAGGCCATAGGCTCCACGTTGCGACCGTGCCTGCCGCGAGCGGCGTATCGCGTGCTCTGCGCCCGCCCGCGCCGGCGCGAGTGAGCCAACCCCTTCCGCGCGGGGCGGTGCGCATGCTGGAAGCCGGCGTGATCGCGACCGTCGGCCTGCCGCCTCTGCAGATCGTGCATCGGTTTTGGGCGTGCTGGCCGGCCTGTTAGATTTTGTGCCGAATTTCGGGTCGCGACCGCCGGGAGCCCCGCGGTGCTTGCACGCGTCTTTGGTGGGGCCAAGCACGATGCTCGGGGTGATCGGTCTGTACGTCGGGGTTCAGGTCATTGATGCAGTTCGGGAAATGTCGCCTGGTGATTCGTCCCTGTCCGGCCAAGGCCGTTTTGATGGAAGCCAAAGACTACGGCGGGCAACCCAACCGGCGGAGAGCGAGCCAAACAAAGAATGGCAAATTCAATCGCTCCAAAACTCGCGCCGGCCCTCAACCTAAGGTGCCTCTTCACTGCTGTTTTTCCAGTACGGCTTCGTGTTGAATCGCACGTGAATCTCGCGCGTCAGCACTTTGCCGACGAGATCGGGGGCGCGATCCGGCTGAAAACCGACTTCGTCGCGGAAGTCATCAGCACGGCCGCGAATCAGGGCCGAGTGGCCGTCGGCGCTCACGGAGACCACGCTCCAGGGAACGGCGAAGTAGCGGTCGCGCCGGCCGATCAGACCGTAGATGATGCGGCCATTGGCCGGGTCGACGGCGAAATAGCCCCACGAGCGCGAATACGGCCACGCCGGCAGCGCGCTGATGAGCGCCAGGACGAGGATGATGAGCAGGATGGTGTTCAGGCTGATGATCACGGTCTTCTCCTTCTCTCAATCTTGCTTGCGTTCCGGTCAGGCCATCTGTCCGGATTGAACAAGCGTCAGGTTCTCGACTTCCGGGTTTTCCCCATCGCGCCCACGGCGGTCGCCAGCGCCCGGACGCGGCGCCGGCTCCGGGATGCGCAGCATCTGGCGCAATTCCGAGAGGATTTGCGGCAGGCCAACCGCCAGGCGAGTTTGTTTCGCTCGACTCGGCCGCTCAGGTCGCCAATAGCGACCAGGGCTCTGAATCAGGCCGATCAGGATCTGCGTCGTGGGCGCGTTCATGCGGATGCGGCGCTCGAGCAGTTCCGCGCGCTGCAGATCGCGTGGTCCCACGACTGCCAGCAATACGGCCTCAGGCTTCTCAGCGGCCACACTCTCAGCCACTTCGCCGGCGAACGCGTTGTGCGTGAAGGTGTGGAGTGCGACGCCCTCGACGCGCAGGACACGCCCAATGACTTCCGTGAGGCAGTCGTCGAACGCGCCAGCCCCCAAGGCGCAGATCAAGTGCGGTCCCGGGCGCTGGGGCGCGACGAGCGTTTCCGGAGCGTTTGGAAGACGCGCCTCGATCACGGCCTCCGCCGTCGTTCGGGCGCACTCGATCCGCGGCGCGTCGATCATGTTGTGCTGTCGGTCGGACTCGAGCTGTGCGAGCGCGGGTAGCAGGATGTCGCCCAGGGCGATTTCCGCCGTGGATTCCTCCGCGGCGCGCTCGACGATCGCGAGCGCTTCGGTCTGGTCGGCGGCGAGCAGCCGCTGATACAGCCGCATCTTCGGTTCGAGCACGGGTTCATCGCTCAGCAGGACGTAGAGATTCTCGAAGGCCTGCACGTGCTTTCCGAGCACCACCAGACAGACGAGCATCGGCGTCGCGAGCAGCACGCCCAACACTCCCCAGAGCCAGCCCCAGAACAAGATCGCCAACAGAATGGCCGTCGGCGAAGCCCCAACCCGCGACCCGAAGTACCACGGTTCGAACAGGTTTGCGATGGCGATGTCCACGAGCAGGAAATATCCGAGCACGAGCACAGGCTGGAACGGATAGTCCGAGGTCGCCAGCGAATGCAGCGCGGTCAAAACCGCCGCCGCAGCCGGCCCGATGAAAGGGACGAACCGCAGAATGCCCGTCAGGAGACCCCAGAGGAATGCCTGCGGCACCCCCAGAAAAAACAGACCGATGCCGATGGTCGTGCCGCACAGCGCGTTCGATACGGACTGCGCGAGCATGTAGCGCGTGATGCGCGTACCGACGTCCGTCAGGGCGGCCGTCGTCACGTTGATGTGCGCGCGGCCGCAGATGCGAACGATGCGATCGCGAATGTCTTCGCGATAAATCAGAAAGAACATCGAGAGCAGGGCGGCCATCCCGATCGAGAGCAGCGGATTCAAGATCGGCGCGATGGTCGTTCCGAATAAATCCGTGAGATCAGGACTGGGCGGAACGAGCTCGACTTTGACGGGCGCGGCCGACGGGGCCGGGTTGAGGCCGACCTCTCCGATCGGATCGGGCAACGGCGGACCGACCTGGTCGGTCATCACTACCTGCGCCGCGGGAGCGGAACTTGGCGTTCCGGTAATTTCCTTCGAAATCTCGGCGACTGCGCTCGACGTGCTGTCAGCATTCGGTATCGCGGCGCGAATGGCCCGAATGCGGTCGATGATCTTTTCGCGATGCTCCGGCAATTGAGTAATCACGCCGCCGGCCTGCCGAATCATGACCCAGCCGAAGGTGCCCGCGAGGGCAAACACGACGGAGTACACCAGAATGACGGACCCGGCGCGCCCGATACGCAGCTTCTCGGCCTGACGGATGGCCGGCGCGAGCAGAAACGCGCCGAGCGTCGCCAGCGCCAGCGGCAGCAGCACCTCACGCGCCCAATAGAGCGCCGCGATGCCGGCAATGGCGGCCAGCAGCGCAATAGCGCGCGGCACGTAATTCGGTCGTGATTCAGTCGCTGCGTTCACGGCTAGTTTGCTCGCTCTACTCTCTCGCTGGTGAGAAGCGAGCCCTATGTTTGTTTGACGCCGTTGCCGGAAGCAGTGGCCGCGGCCGACTTCGCTTCCGCAACAAGCCGCGAGACGAGCGCGCTGACGAGCACCTCTCGTACGGCTTCGCCGACGCGCTCATGCGTCTTCGCACGTGGCCGGTCTTCCGGCGCGGGGGACGCCGCGGGCGCGGGCGTAGGTGCTTTCCGCGCTACTTTCGCGCCCGCGATGGTTCCGACTCCCACCGCGGCCCCAAGGCTGGCGAACGGGTGGTGTCGAATCCAGCCGAGTGGATCCACGAGTCGAACCGCGGCGCACTTCATGGCGCGCAGCGATTCACACGCTTCCTGTCGGGCCAGGCTGGCTTCATCGCGGAGAAATTGTTCTTCCGATTTTTTCACGGGAGTCCTTAATTCGGGTTGCGAGGACGCCGCCGTCGCAAATAGCTCTCGGTGCGAATGCGGAAAGAGGCCGCTTGAATCTGGGTCATTCCGATTGCGACGGCCCCGACGGCGCAGCCGATCGTGAAGATGCCCACGATCATCTGCGCGCCCCAGAGCGGAAGCGGCGTCATCGCGTACAGCGCGCCCGTCAGACCGCTGAGAAGAAAGACCGCCGCCGCAACGGCCGTGAGAACGACGAACAGTCCTCCGCCGAGGAGGGCCATGCAGCGCAGCGCGAAGTTTCGCGAGCGACAACGAACCAAGTCGATCTCCGCCCGCGCCGTTTGACGCAAGGCACCGGTCAACCGCAGGAACGCGCCCGCAAGTTGCTCCAGCGCGACCCACGGAGACGGGCCGTCGGCCATCCAGGGAGAGGCCGCGCCGCGTCCCGCTGACGAGGCCGCGGCGGGCCCTCCGTCATCTGCGAGTCTGTCCAGCTCCAACTGCAGTGATTCAACTTTTGCCACCGGAGCACCTCCGCCATAAGAGTCGCGGATGGGCGTGAATCGACCCTGAGATCTACATGTAATTGGGATGAACTGGGCGGAAAGACAGATAACCGCGAATGAGGCGGGCGAGATCGGAGTAACCGCGCGCAATTACATCGTCGGCGGATTCTTGCTGAACATATATCCCACGCCGATGATCGTGTGGATCAGCGGGCGATTGAAGCCTTTATCGATTTTGCGTCGCAGGGCGGCCACGCACACGTCGATCACATTGCTCGCGAGGTCGTAGTTCATGTCCCAGACATGCTCGGCGATGGTGGTGCGCTGCAGCACGCGCTCCGAGCGCCGCATGAAAAACTCGAGCAGCTCGTATTCTTTGTTGCGCAGGCCGATGGGCTTGCCGTCGCGCGTCACGGCGCGTTTGAGCAGATCGATTTCGACATCGGCGTAGGCGAGGCGTGATGTCTCGCCGGATTCGCCCCGTCGCAGCAACGCGCGAACGCGCGCGATGAATTCCTCGAAAGCGAAAGGCTTGGCGAGATAATCGTCCGCGCCGGCGTTCAGACCGGCGACACGCTCCTCGACTGCGCCGAGCGCGGTGAGCATCAAAATCGGCGTCTTGACGCCGCGTTTTCGCAGGTCCTGACAGAGCAGCAGGCCGTCATCGCCGCCGAGCATACGATCCAACACGATGATGTCGTATTCCTTGATGAAGGCGGCTTCGGCGCCTTCGCTCGCGGTCGCAAACGTATCGGCCGCGTACCCATGCTCCGATAAACCCTGTCGCAACAGTTCGAGCATGTTCGCGTTATCTTCGATCACGAGAATCTGCATGGAGGAATTCCGCTTCCAGTTCCGAGGGTTCGCAAGAACATCGATTCTCCGGTCACGGGCGATAAACTGCAAGCGATTCTAGGCCGGATCGGAGGGATATTGCCCGGTTTGCTTTGTGCACTGAAATGTCCGTTTTCACCTAGATTTCATGTCGCGTTCATTGTTCGGACCGACAGTTATTTGAAGCTGAGGTAGTCGTGTCGGCTGAGCGCGTGCCGCTTGCAATCCCGAGTGCGAAGACATGGCGTCGGGTGATTCCCGACTATTTGGTCGCGTTGGGCGCAGTGCTCGGCGCTGCGGCTTTGCAAATTGCGGCGAGCGGGGGAGGTGAAGTTCGCTCGCAATTCCTGCCGTTCATCGCCGCCGTGGCGGTGTCCGCGTGGGTCGGCGGCTTCGGCCCCGCGATGACGGCGGCCGTGCTCGGCGGGCTGGTCGCCGACATGCTAGGGCCGGCCGGAACGCGCTTTCGCGCGGATCGAGCGCATCTGACCGAACTCGGCCTCTTTGGTATCGCGTCGCTCTGCTGCATCTTTACGTGCTTGGCCTTGGACCGGGCCCGCGAGCGTGCCTTGCGGGCGTTGGCCGACAGTCGTGCGGATCGGGCCATCTCGGACGATGAGATCGCGCGGCGGCGCTTGGCGGAAACACAGCTCTCCGTGCGTGAGATCGATCTGCGGCGGCATCAGGCTTGGCTGCTGCTCGCGCTGCGCGCGGCCCGGATGGGAACCTGGGCGCGCGGCGCGGCGCACGAGCCGATGGAGTATTCCGCGAATCTGGAACAAATCTTCGGGTTGCCGCACAACGAGCAGGGGGGACGGCATCCCGAAGAGTTTCTCGAGTGCGTGGTGGCCGAGGACCGCGACCGTCTGGATGACGCCGTGCAGCGGGCGCAAGCCACGGGCGCGGAGTACGAAGTGGAGTATCGGGTGCGGCTCCCCGACGGCGCGTTGCGCTGGCTGATCGAGCGCGGACACGGACGTCCCGGCAGCGATTCGCGCGCGCGCATGTTTGGGGTGACGATGGACATCACAGAGCGAAAGCAGATCGAAGAGCACGCGCGCGACATGCGGGCCGCCCTGATGGAGTTTCAGTCGACGGAGACGTCGCGTCTCGAAGAGGAGCGCGACCGCATTCGGGCCGAGCTCGCGCACCAGGATCGCCTGGCCACGGTGGGTCAGCTCGCGGCCAGCATTGCGCACGATCTGCGAAACCCCTTGGGCGTGATTCGCAACGCGTCGTATTTGCAGCGGCGCCGCATCGGCAAGCCGGACACGCGCGTCGACCTGCTCGACATGATCGATGCCGAGGTGAAGACCGCCAACACGATCATCACGAATCTGATGGAGCTGGCGCGGGGCGAAGCGCCGGCAAAAGCGCACATCGATCTCGGGCCGCTGGTCAACGAGACCGCGCAGCGCATCGATTCTTCGGGGCGTGTGGAGTGGCACTTCGAAGCGGACACCGCGCCGTTCCGCCTCTGGTGCGACGTGAATCAATTTCGCCAGGTGCTGCGCAATCTGCTGGGAAACGCGGTGGAGGCGATGCAGGGCCAAGGGCGGGTTTTTGTGACCGCCCGGCGACACGTCGACGCCGATTGCCTGCGGATTCGGGACACCGGGCCGGGGGTCAGCGCCGAGGTGCGGGAAAAGCTGTTCCGCTCGATGGTGACGACCAAACAGTCCGGGACCGGGCTGGGACTGATGCTTTGCCGTCAGATCGTGCAGCGACACGGGGGGACCATTCGATTCATTCCTGAAGCAGAAGCCGGGGGCGCGGAATTTGAAGTGTGTCTCCCTCACGCGGAAGAATCTGCTTGAACGAGTTGCCGCGCCCGCGCTGCGCCGCATACGATCCTGCCTGCGGGATACGCCGTTTTCCGCACCGATGAGGCAGTATTGATGGCGGGGCCGATTGATATCCTGATCGTCGACGACGATCAGAACATGCGCGCCACTTTGCTGGAGATCTTTCTCGGCGAAGGCTACGACGTTCGCAGCGCCGCGTCCGGTGAAGAAGCGGTCGACCTCTGCAAGCAGCATCTTTTTCGCGTGATCCTGATGGACATGCGCATGCCGGGGATTGACGGCATTAACGCGTTCCGGCAGATCCGCGGGCATTGCAAGCGTTCCCAGATCATCCTGATGAGTGCTTACGGCAGCGATGCACTGGAACGCGAGGCATTGGACGTCGGCATGTTTGCCTTCCTGCCCAAACCGCTGGAGCTGGAGGCCGTGCTGAAGCTCCTCACCGAGGTCATGAGCACCACGGCCCTGTTCGTGGGTCGGGTGACGAGCGACGACCCGGGCTTTGAATCCGCGATTGTCGCCCACGGTTTTCGTGTTTCAACCGCTCGCGATTGCGGGGAAGCCTCACGAATGTTGATCCAGGTCCATTTCGACGTGGTTCTGGTCGACGCCGCCTCTCTGAATCCCAGGGCCGACGAATTAGCCAACCTCCGCAGTGAAATCTGTGACGGCCGACTCATCGTCGTGTTGCCCGCTACGGGCGCCGACGGTGCCGCGCCGGAACTTGCCCACGTCGATGGGACCCTTCGCCGCCCCCTCACGGTTGACTCGCTCCTCGTCCTGTTGGAGCGGATCAAGTGCGAGCGGATCGGCATGCCGCCGCCGCAGTAGAATTCCTCTTCACGCTCAAATGATTTTTGTTTCATCTCTTATTCAGTGCGCGATCATCCGCGCGCGCAAAACTGTGTTTGTACCGAGAAGACGAAGTACACGATTCGAAGCAAAAGCCAATGGAGGGTAGAATCATGTCAGGCCCAAAAATCTTCAACGAAACGGACCATCTTCAGGGTTCGGAGATCATCGTCGACGACGGTCTTTGGCAGCTCTCGCCGGTCCGCTTCACGGGCACTTATGACGACGAGCATCTGATGGGGCGCGAACCACAGAATAGTAAGAGCAGTCTCAAAGCTGCCCGCGTTTTCGACGGGTCGCCCGACCGCGACGGTTATTGAGAAATTGATTCTTGCTGAAAACGAACACCCTTTTGTGGGGGACTCTAAAATGAACTGGGACCAGATTCAGGGACGCTGGAAGCAGGCATCGGGCTCCATTCAGAAGCAGTGGGGCAAGCTCACAAACGACGACCTCGATCAGATTCGCGGCGATCGCACGCGCTTGGCCGGCATTCTGCAGGAGCGCTACGGCACCGCCAAGGAAGAAGTTGAGCGACAGATCGATCAGTGGGCTGAGACCTGCGTTTAACGCTGCGTCGTCGCGAAGAGAATAAAAAACCCCCGCGTTTCAGGGAGGTTTTCGTGACAGCCGATTCAACCACAAAAACATGTCGAAACTGCGGCTGCACGCAGGACTCCTGGCGACGCCGCACGGCGTTGACGGCAAGTACTGTTGCGCTGACTGTGCTGCCGGTCGCGAATGTTCATGCGGTTGCGCGAATTCAGATTCGTCCGTAGCAAAAAATGTGCGCGCAACACCGCTCGAAACCGACGGTGAATAACGGATCTGCCATTCGCGCGCCGGCGTCAGGGATCGCTCGCCCCTAACTCATTACGCCGGCGCGCTCCCTCCTTTTCTTGAACGCAGATTCGTTCAGATCGTTCAAATTCAGCGTTCTGAACTTGAAAAAATCGATTGTTGCAACGCCTGCATTTCGGACACGGCCTAGGATCAGTAAGATGCCGTCGAGGCAGCGGGCATCTGACGGCTAGGAATCTTTTGTTCAAATCGAGAAGCACGTCTCTGCGCGCGTGGTTTGTGCGCTTTTGCGCGATCCCGGCGATATTCATCGGTCTCTTCACCCTTTGCGTGGTGGTGGAAGTCGAAGCGGATTCCTGGAACGCGCAGGCGTGATCGTCATGAAGACGAACACGGCGCTCGCCATGCTCGCGGCGGGCGTCGCCCTCGCGCTGTTGGCGCCTAGCGCGCCGTCGAATCGGCTGCGGGCGCCGGCCGGTGTTCTGGCGGCGCTGGTGCTGCTGATCGGCGCGCTCACCGGAACAGAGCACCTCTTCCAGTGGAATCTGGGGATCGATGAACTGCTCGCCCGCGAGTCTCCCGGCGCCCCGGCCACCGTCAGCCCCAATCGCATGGGGCCGCCCGCGGCCGCGACATACGTCATTCACGGCTTGGCTCTATTGTTCAGCGTCCTGAAAATTCGCCGACTCGCGCCGCCGCTCGGTCTCGCGGCGCTTTCGATCCTGCTGACGCCGGCGATCGGCTATCTGCTCGACATCGGCCCCTTCTTTCAAACGGCAGCGGTCACGGCCATCGCCTGGCCGACGGTAATCGCCCTTTCGCTTCTCAGCGTCGGCCTCGTAGCGCTCGATCCCACAGGATTTCCGACGGCGCAGTTTTTCCGGCGCGACGAAGGTGGTCGCCTGTTTCGCCGCGCGCTACCGATCTTGTTCATGCCGCCGGGAGTGGCCCTCGTCATTACCGCCGCCGTTCGCGCGGGATATTTTTCTCCCGTCATCGGCATCGGTTTGTTCGTCATCGCGATGATGCTGTCTCTCGCGCTCACGCTTTACGAAGGTTCGACGCACGTCAGCCGGGCGGAAGGGGGGCAGCGCTCCGCCGCGGAAGCCCTGCGCGAGAGCGACCTACGCTTCCGCGAGCTGGTAGACGACGCGGGGGCGATGCTTTGGGAAATCGACGCCGAAGGGCGGCTGACGTTTCTGAGCCGCGCCTGGCTCGAGTTCATCGGCGCGTCGTCGGACACGCTTGTCGGTCGCGACTGGCTTGAAGCCCTGGGCACCATCGATGACGCCACCGCCCGCGACAAATTCGACGCAGCCCGGCGTGAAAAACACGGCTTCCGGGTGGAACATCGCGTGCAGCGCTCAGACGGCGAAACGGCCGTTGTCCTCAGCAGCCTCAGTCCAGGTTTCGCGCGGGATGGAACCGTTACCGGATTTGCCGCGGCGGTCGCTGACATTTCCGCCGTTCGAGCGCGCGATGAGGCCCGGACGCTGCTGGCATCAATCGTGGAATCGTCCGGCGACGCGATCATCACAAAATCGCTGAACAGCGTGATCACGTCGTGGAACGCGGCGGCCGAGAAAATGCTGGGATACAAGGCCGAGGAAGCGATTGGCCGGTCGATCCTCATGCTCATTCCGCCGGAGCGCCAATCCGAGGAGCAGTTCATCCTCGATCGAATCCGGGCGGGAATGCGGATTGAGCACTTTGAAACGCAGCGACTCACGAAGTGCGGGGATCTGCTCGACGTTTTGCTGACGATCTCGCCGCTGCGCGACGCAAACGGAACGATCGTGGGTGCCGCGAAAATCCTGCACGACGTCACGCAGCACAAAGCCGGACGGCGACGCGAACTCCAGCTCATGGCCGAGCATGTGGCTGCCAACGCGAAATTCCGCGCGATCTTTGACCAGTCTCCGGTCTTTGCGGCCAGGTTGACCGCGGAGGGGACAGTTCAGGACGCCAATCGACTGAGCCTGGAGACAAGCGGATATCGGGCCGAAGACGTCCTCGGCCGCGATTTTGCAGAGACCCCGTGGTGGCGCGGGTCGGAGACGGTTCGCGGCGCAATTCGCGGAGCGATCTTGAGAGCGGCCGCAGGCGATGCGTTTCGAGCGCGCCTGCCCTATTGGTGGGCCGACGGCAGCGAGCGGGTGATTGACATCGGCTTGCACCCGATCAAGGATGACGACGGAAAACTGCTCTTTCTTCACGTTGCCGGATCGGACATCACCGAGCAGGAGACCGCCGAAGCGGCGCTGGGCGAAAGCGAAGCGCGTTTTCGCGCGCTGGCCGACAACATGTCGCAGTTCGCATGGATGGCCGACGCCGGCGGCTGGATCTTCTGGTACAACCAGCGTTGGTACGACTACACGGGAACGACGCTCGAAGAAATGCGCGGCTGGGGCTGGAAGAAATTGCTCCACCCGGAACACGTCGATCGTGTCGTCGCGCGGATTCAGCGCTCCTGGGATACGGGCGAATTCTGGAGCGACGAATTCCCGCTACGCGGCAAGGACGGAAACTATCGCTGGTTCTTGTCGACCGCGATTCCGATCCGCGACGAACACGGTCGAATCGTGCGCTGGATCGGCACCAACACCGACATCACCGAACGGCGCGCGATGGAGGCCGACCTGGCCCGCGCCAAACGCGAAGCGGAGGCGGCCAATCGCGCGAAGGATTTGTTCTTTGCCACGCTCAGTCACGAATTACGCTCACCGCTGATGCCCGTGCAGTTGGCGCTGAAGGCGATCGAGCGAGACGATGGGCTCTCCGATCAGGTTCGGTCCGATCTCTCGCTCATCCGCCGCAACGTCGATGTCGAGGTGCGGCTGATTGGCGACTTGCTGGACATGGTGCGCGCAAACTTTGGAAAGCTTCAACTCATACCAACTTCGGTGGATTTGAACGAGATCGTTCGGCAAGTCGCTGCGGAATGCCGCTCGGCGACGCCCGAAAAAGCGATCGCGTTGAAGACGACGCTCGATGCGAACGTCGGAGAAATCGTCGCTGATACGGTCCGCTTGCGCCAGATCGTGGGCAATGTGCTGCGGAATGCATTCAAGTTCACGCCGGCCGGGGGGACGATCGAGCTGGTAACTGAACTGCGCGGTGGCATCGCCCGCATCGTCGTCTCCGACACGGGGCCGGGCTTCTCAGCCGAAGACGCCATTCGGATCTTCGGCGCATTCGAACAAAGCCACGCGGGTCAATTCGGCGGCTTGGGCCTCGGGCTGGCGATCACGCGGTCGCTCGTGGAGTTGCACGGCGGATCGATCCCGCGCCGAAAGTCCGGGCCGGGGCTCGGCGCGACCTTCACCATCGAACTGCCGCTCCATTATTTGAAACCTGTCCAAATAGATAATGCCGCAGACGCCGGGCGCGTGCCGTCGCTCGGGTTGCTGCTGGTCGAGGACCACGTGGATACGGCCTAGTTGCTGAAGCGCATTCTGGAAGAGGAAGGCCATCGCGTGTGTGTCGCAACGTCGGTCGCTGAGGCAGCGAAGGCGGCCGCGACGGTCGATTTCGACGTGGTCGTCAGCGACGTCGGCCTGCCGGATGGCAGCGGCTACGAGCTGATGCGGCAGATCTTGCGGGACCGCGTGACGGCCGGGATCGCGATGAGCGGATTGAATGGAAGAGGATATTCGTCGCAGTCTCGACGCGGGTTTCACTGAGCATCTGACAAAACCCGTGGATATCGATTCGTTACAAGCCGCGCTGCAACGGCTGGCCACTCGCTCAAATTTTTCGCAAGGCCGCGCCCGACACCGGAGAACGCAACGGCTCCCCCGTGCGCATCTCCGGCTTCGGACTGCAGCCAGCCCATCAGTGGCAACCCCTCAACACATAAATGACCAAGAGGACGGGAAGCGGAACTCCCAGCAGCCACAACAGCGCCCAGCCGACTTTGGCCGAGCGCATAAACTTCGATTTCAGTTCACGCATGGCTCCTCCTCCCAATCGCGGTTAGTCAATCGCACGACGACGAGCGCGATGCCACGCATCACGGACGGCATCACGCGCCTGCGACCAAGGCAGAGTCGAGCCCATCTTGCGACGCTCCCACTCGCGCTCCAGAGCCGCTTCGACCGCATCGAATTCCCGGCCGTGGAAGGCCATCGCAGTTTCCCAGCCGTAGCGATAGGCCGGACCGTATTGCGAGTAATCCGTGCCCGTGACGACGTAAGGACGCTGCAGGTAGTTGTCGCGCCAATACGTGTCTTCAACCGTTGGGTCGACTTCCTCGGCCACGGCCTTTCCGGCCAAGCCACCGGCAATCGCACCGGCCGCGGCGCCAATGGCTGCACCCACCGGACCACCGATGGCGCCGACCGCCGCGCCCATCGCACCGCCGCCGGCTGCTCCAACGCCCACACCCACCGGGTGCGCGCCCGGCGCCCCACTGATGGGATCGCGGTTCGCGCGGTCAGAATCCAGCGGGTCGTGCCTGATGGCGTGTTCATTCTTTTTGTCGAACATCTCAATCACTCCTTTGTTACTAAGAATGGTCGCCAGCCTCGTCGCGGGCGATTTGAGACAAAGCCCGGGCGAACAGCCGAAACCGCTCGCCCGGGCAATCGGAAGAACCAAACAGTTAAGGCCGATCGTGCTTGTCGTCGGCGTTCCAGTACGGCTCCACGTGGAAGTACTTGTGCGCATCAGCGCCCCAGTGCGCATCCAGCAGATCCGGATAGGTGTCCTTGGTGAAACCCGGAGCGTTCTTGAGCTGCTCCTTGGTCGTGTCGAGCACGAAGAACTTCGCGTCGTCGCGAATCTGAAGCGCCGACCACGGAATCGCGATCAGCTTGCCCGAGTACGACAGCACGCCGTAAATCAGACGGCCGCCGTCCGGGTCGACGATGCACTCGGTCAGACTGCCGAGGTCGTCGTTGTTTGGGGTGCGAACGGTCTTCGAGCACAGATCGCTGGCCTTCTGCCAGACGGTCGCGCGCGAATACCAGCGCTCGCGGTACGTCGGGTGATCGCTGCGCTTGACGTCGTTACGCCAGTAGGGCTTCTGGCCGTAATACTCGGCCGTCGTCGTGGCGAACTGCTCATCGGCAAAGTTCGGCCACTGCGATTTGTCGAAGCCCTGAGCGTTCTTGAGGCGATCCTTGTCGACGTTCAGCATGAATTCCTTGGCGTCGGTCGTTAGATCGAGCGCGGTCCAGGGAATCGCGAACAGCTTGTCGCCGATTCCCAGGATGCCGCCGAAGGACAGCACGCCGTAGAGGATGCGCCCGGAATTCGCATCAACGACGATTTCCTCGATCTTACCGAGGTTCTCGTTTGCCGAGTTCATGACTTTCTTGCCGATGAGGTCGGAGGCTTTTTGCCACCGCGTCGGCGGCGCGAAGTCATCGCGCATTTTTTTGTGTTCCTGACCCAGGGCCGTACTGCACATTGCGACGGCCATCGCGATCGTTGCGAGTGATCTCATGTTTTGGATCTCCCAATCGTTCGATTCGCCCGAAATCCGGCGGGCGATTTACCGGCTACGCAATCCACTATGCGATGCGAACCTGATGCGCTTCTGAAACGAGAGTGAAATCGGAATCATTCGCCTTGCGACGGCTCGTTCTCTGATGGAGTTGGCAGCCCGAATCGACCCGGGCGACAGAATCCAGCGCGAAAGACGAACTTTTGCGAGGTATCTGCTCATTCCCATTCCACGCCCATTCCTTGACCGTCGCGATAAAAGCAGCGGGGCCGGGCGCGGAAAACGCACCCGGCCGCCTGCGGCGCAAAACCCGCGATCACACGCCTCTAGACCGGGGGTAATGGCGGCCGCTTACCCGTGGCGAGGGCCGCAATCAGCGATCCGAGGAACAGGACCACGAACACGTAGAACAGGATCTGCGCGATTCCCGCGGCCGTTCCAGCCACCCCGCCGAATCCCAGTACCGCGGCGATCAGTGCGATCACCATGAACGTTAGTGCCCACGACAGCATGTTTGGCTCCTCTCGATTCCCGGCGGCGCGCCCCATGCGGCCGTCGTCCACTTATGACTCTTCCCCACCCGAATGAGCGAGCCATGAAACGCGTATGAAGAAAAATACGCCTCTTATTGTGCATGAATTAGGCGTCATTCGCTTTTCAACGGCCATTCACCGGCGTCGTGAATACTCCCCGTGACAGCCGCGATAACGGATCGCGGGGACACGTAGGTAGCTGACCAGCGGGAGTACCAAACAATGAACGCGACCAGGGAACACAAGGAACATGATCGTCTGACTGACAGCATCTCGCAGCCGCACAGCGAAGCAGTTCGCGGGCGAGTCAACGCCGCCGCGGGCAACATCGGCGACGCCGCGTCGAATCTTTCCGATGCCGCGACGCACGCACTGCCGGCCGCCAAGGAACAAATGCAGCGCGCCTCCGAGGCCGTGACGCAGACGACCTATTCGATCGAACAGGCTGTGGCGTCGTGCGTCCGCGAGAAGCCTCTGAACTCGCTCTTTATGGCCGCGGGCGTCGGATTGCTTGTGGGCCTGTTCATGTTCCGTCGTTAGTCGTTTTTTCAGAACTGTGGTTTCTATCTCCCGAAAAGGAGCACAAAGATGAGTACCGTGAATCCAAACACTCGTCCGACAACCGAGACCGACGAATCTCCGATGGAGTTTCCGCGTACGCCGACTGAACCGGCTCGCACGGATCCGCATGGTGGCGGTGGCGGCGACCTCACCGTCGAACCCGAGCACGCGACCGCAGCCGAATCGCACCGGCGCGCCGGAAAGCGGCCGAACCGACGACGCGAATCGTGGTAGCGGCGAAGCGAGCAAGCCCGGCGCCAAGACGCCCGGCGAGGCCGGTAGCGGCTCCCAAGCAGGGGACCGGCGAATCCTCCGGCTGTTCGACAGATTGCTCGACGCCGTCAGGCACAACCCCGGCCAAGACTTCCGGCGGCCGGTCCTAGGCAAAGTGAATGATTCAGTGACATGGGCGCGTGCCGCTCCGCGGCGCGCTTCGCTTCTGACGGAGAGATGTCATGAAGAAGAGTTTTGCCGCATTGGTGATCGTGGCCCTGTGGATCTGCACTTCCGGTGCTGACTGCATCGTCTGGGATTGCTCGGTTTTCTGCTTTCCGTAAGCCGGCCTCGATAAGTCACAGTCGCTTCCAATCGCCTGCGGATAAAAACGCAGGCGATTTCTTAGGGTTCCAGATGCGAACGCATAAGACAGGGCGTTATTGAAGGTCGGCTACGGTCGCCCCCGTCACGGGGGCGCCCGCGGTACCGGCGCGGAAAGAACTGTGCGGCGGCGCGGGTTACGGGGCGAGAAATACGTATTTGTTATCACGCAGACCGCCGCAAGAGAGCCACCTCGCATCCGTTCGTACAAGAAGAGCCCAGGCCGTATGATTCGATCAAGACGGCGATGGTGGGTGTCGAGGCCGTCATTGAGAGTGTTGAACGTGCTTTCACGCACCCAGCGCGGCAATCGGATTGCGCAGCAGTCCCTGCTTCGGAGGAGTACCTGGTTCATTGTCGCGGCCCTCGCGCCGCTGATGCTGGCCGGTTGTCCAGACCTATGCCCGCCGAACAACGGCCAGCCGCCCGCGGACGATTCCAACCAGCCGGGGATCGACCCGTGCGCTGGCCTAGGCCTGAGCGCCGCCGAGAACCTGCGTCTTTTCCACACGCCCAAGCTGGCGCCGACCTACGAGCTTCGCTGGGATTTCGTCGGCGGCGTGGTGCCCGACCAGCAGTTCGCCGTGTTCGATACGGTCGTAGAGATCGGTGCCGACGCGCGACTGATCGCCACCGTCCCGGCTTCCGAGCGCAAAGTCGAACTCACGATGCCGGTGAACACCGGCCGGCATCGCTTTCTTGTCACCACCATAGCCGGCGATTGCATCGATGGCCCGCATTCGACCATGCTCGAAATCGACACCGCGCAGCACATCGCGTTCGCGGCCAGACCGCCGCACTACGGATCGACGAAGCGCATTTTCTCGGCGCTTCTCGCGTCGCCGACTCCCGCGGATCTGGGCGAAGGGCAACTGCCGGTCTGGTCGCCCGACACCGGCAAGATCGCATTTCGCAGCGGGGACGTGTTCAACGCCTATATTGCGTCGGCCGACGCCTCGACGCCGGCCGTGCTCGTCAGCGGCGCGCCGTCCGACCGGATCATCGATGGTGCAATGCGGTGGTCACCGCGAAGCGACCGGGTGGCGTTCTTGAAGGCCATTCCGTATCAGCCGCACGTCATCGGGCCGACGCAACATCATCTCTATGTCTCGGCCGCCGACGGAACGGCCGAGTCGATCCGCATCGGACCCACGCTGCGACTCAGCGATGGCAGCGGAAGTGGTAGCTACGCGTGGAGTCACGACGGCGCATTGCTGATTTTTCGCGGCTGGATCGAGGGGAGCCGCAACAACCAGATATACCTGGCGGACTCGAGCGGCGCTGCGCCGCCGGTTCAAATCAGCAATGCCAACCCGGTTGACGCGGATGCTTATCTGCCGGTCAGCCCATTCTCGCCGGATGGGTCGGCGTTCCTGTTCGTTGCGCATGACCGAGTCCCGGACGAAGGGACCGGACACTACGTCGACACGCTCCATATTGTCGACATGGCGACGTTGAGCGGGCGGCCGCTGGTTTCTGGCGGCAACATCACCGTCACCGACTGGTCGCCCGACGGGCGGTTCATCGGCTTCACCGTCACGGATGATCGCACCTACAACTTGCAAGGCAGTTACATGATCGACCGCGACGGGTCTGCCGAACCCCAGCCGATCGCCGATCGCCCGAACCCCGTCATGCCGGGGCCAGTCTGGTCACCCGATGGCGCCTGGCTGGCGTATTCGAACGCGGTCGAGCCGAATGATCCGTTCGATCCATATGAGCCGGTTCGATACGAGCTGTACATCGCGCCGGCCGACGATCCGGCCGCGGCCGTCCGATTGACCACGCCCGACTACCACGTCCGGAGCATCTCCTGGGCGCCCACGGCCGACCGGCTGGTCGTGCTGATGGAGGAAGACAGCGAGCACTTCGACGAGGTGCGCCGCAGTTTCTACATGTGGCGGCTCGGCGGCGTGCTGGAGCCGGTCGCGGTGATCGACCCTTCGCAGGGCGACGCCGGGGGGATCCTGGGCGTGTCGTGGTCTCCGGACGGAAGCCGCCTGCTGGTTGAGGCGGAGGTGCTGGTCGGCGACCCGGGAATCCAAGTGGGGCATGCGGACACATTTGTGTACGAGCCGTCGGCGGGCGGGACACCGAAGCGGCTGGATGACCTGCTGCTCGACGACCGCGACGAGTGGATCGACGGTGCAACCTGGTCGCCGCTGAGCAACTAAGCCGGAGGTGACCCATGTTCCTCGCTAAGCGCATGACGATCGGATGGGCTGCCCGCTCGACACGGTTCTACTCGAAGGGCAGGCGGATGCGGATTCCGTGCTGTCGCTGACGGGGCGGGATGGAATGAAGTCGCCGCCGGAGTTGGGTACGCCGCAGGCACCGGAGCGAACGAACTGGTGGGAACGAACGAACCCCGGCGGCTCTCGCCAACCGGGGTTCATCGTTAACTCGTCGGTCGCGTCGTTCCGCGAGCTCTCGTAGCTCCCGGATTGGAACCGGTTCAAACGCTCTCGGATGGCGCTCCATAACTGCTACCAGTTGGTGCTTCATCTCTGGGTCAGAAGCTTTCCTACACCTGGGCTTTCTTCCTCGCAATCTCGCGAATTCGCGAGATCTCCTTCGCCCGGTCCTCTGCGGCGGCGCTCTTCCACCACGCGTCAGGTTTGGCCGCTCCACCTCCGCCGGTCAGCGCGACTGCGGCATGGTAGGCTACGAGGAAATCCGGCGACGCATCGCTGTCGAGATAGGCGACCAGCGTGGTGAGAGCAGCCGGCTTGCATTTCCTTAGGGCTTGTTTGGCGGGGACAGAGTCGCCAGTCTGGCGCATAAATCCTTGACGGCCGAAGGGGTCGAGAGTTCCGCGAGCAGAATCAGCGCGACGACGCGCACGCCCGGATCAGGTTTTTCGCGTTGCGCCAACTCGACGACATCCTTGCTCACCTTGTCGCTGTCGAAGTTCGGCAGTGCTTGTTGGATCGTTCCAGGATTCGAACGCCCCCCCGTCAAACAGGCGGAAAGCCGCATTGTCCGCCGTCAGGCGCAGCAAAATGTTCGAGCACATAGAGTTAGTGTGCAGGAGAGTGAGGTTCATGGATGAACGAAGGCACCTTAATCGACAATCTGGCAGGCGGCGACGCCGAATCCGTCGAGGCGGCTGCTGGCGACCCCGCCGACGGGCGCGCCTGCATGCCCGGGTGGCGGAGGCGCGGCGGTGGTATGTCGGGGACCGCCGGTGCGGTACCCGAATTTTCAGCCATCTTTTACACAGCCATCAAGTCATCTCGGGCACTGTGCGGCTTGGTCAGTTCCCGTCGCCGACCACAATTCATGCGGATTCGGACGACCGAACTCAGGGCGGCGGGCAACTGCGCGATAGGTCAACAATTCACTGAGCTTGGCGGTGGCGTACGCGATGCAGCTGTCCGCAGCGCCATAGTAGATTCGAATCGTCTCGCCATCCTTGTCGAGAATCCAGCCGCAGGGAAATACCACGCTCCCGACATCGCCCTGCCGTTCGTAGGGCAGCTCAGGGGCGAAGATCCACTCGTCGCTGCGGCGCAGCACGCGTCGCGGGTCCTCCAGATCAAGCAGTGCCAATCCCAGGCGATAGAGACATCCGGCGGCCGTGTGCCGCACGCCGTGATAGAGCAGCAGCCAGCCCTCAGCGGTTTCAAGCGGCGGCGGGCTGAGTCCGATCTTGTTGGCGTCCCACCAGGCACCGCGACGCGCGTGCAGCAGGATGTGGTGATCGCCCCAATGGATGAGATCCGGAGAGAACGAGAGCCACATATGCGCTCCCGAGCTGCCGGCCGAAACCGGACGATGAATCATGGCGTATTGGCCGCCGAAGCGCCGCGGAAACACCGCCGCGTCCTTGTCCTCGGGTGGCATGACGGGGCCGAGCCGCGCGAAGCTCACGAAATCGGTCGTACGCGCCAATGAGACCATCGGTCCGCTCGGAGAAAACGCGGTATAGGCGATGATCCACTCGTCGCGCTCCGGCACCCAGGTCAGGCGCGGATCCTCGACGCCCCAGATTTCCTCTGTGTGACTCTCGAGGTCAGGGGGAAAACTCGGCTTGGAATCGATTCTCCAGTTCGTCACGCCGTTAGCGCTTCGCGCGACGGTGAGGTGCGAGTGGCCCCGGCGATCTTCAACTCTCACGAGCAGGACAGTCTCGGTCCCTACCTGACAGGCGCCGGCGTTGAAGACGGTATGAGCCGGGTAGGGCCAATC
>JBGAJB010000368.1:0-3003 GCA_044225155.1 Phycisphaerae bacterium
GACGCCAGCCTGCCCGACGACGCGCTCCGCGCGCCGCTGGCGGACTTGGCCGGCGACATCGAAATCCGCCCGATTACGGCTTCGCTGGAAGACGTGTTTGTCACGCTCAGCCGCGGGACGGCCCGCCGGAGGACGGCGTGAACGGATTTCTCGCGATCCTGCTGAAAGAGCTGGCCCATATCCGGCGCGAGCGTGGAACGCTGCTCTTCGCGTTTCTCATCCCAGTACTCCAACTATCGATCTTCGGCTTCGCCATTAATACGACCATCGAGAATATTCCGACCGTCGTGCTCAATCTCGACGGACGCACCGACAGCCTCGAACTGATCGACGCGCTGCGCAACACGCACACCTACCGCATTGTCGAGATGGTCTACGACGACGACGCCTTCGAGCACGCGATCAAGTCAGGTCGCGCGCACGTCGGCGTGCGCATCCCGGCCGACTACGGCGAAAAACTGCTGAACGGGGAGCAGGCGCGTGTACAGGTGCTGATCGACGGCAGCAATTCGCAGGTGGCTGTCACGGCGCTGAACACCGCCAATCTGCTGGGCCTGCGGCAGTCGATGCGCAGGGCGCGCGTCTTCGTCGAGACGCAGCAGATCACCGTGTCGCGCGACGAGACCGGCGGTCCGGCCGCGCCGATCGAGGTGCGCCCGCGCCTGCTGTTCAATCCGGCCCTGAAAAGCGCGTACTTCTTCGTGCCGGCGCTGGTGGGGATCATCCTGCAAAACGTGACGATCTTTCTGACGTCGTTCACGATCGTGCGCGAACGAGAATTCGGCACGCTGGAGCAGCTTTTCGTCACTCCCGTGGGACCGCTGGGGCTCCTGCTCGGCAAGCTCGTGCCCTACGCGATCATGGGTTTCGTCGAGACGCTGGTGATCCTGGCCGTCATGGTGTTCGTCTTCCAGGTGGCGATCTCCGGCAACCTGATGCTGCTGATGGGCTTCTCTCTGCTGTTCTTGCTGGCGGTGCTGGGGCTGGGGCTGCTGATCTCGACGGTCGCCAAGACGCAATTGCAAGCTTTGCAGGTTTCTTTTCTGATTTTGCTGCCTTCGATCCTGCTCTCGGGCTTCATCTTCCCGCGCGAGGGCATGCCGACGCCGATCTATTGGCTCAGCTTTGCGATCCCGGTGACCTATTTTCTCGAAGTGCTGCGCGGGATCATTCTCCGCGGCGCCGAGTTTCGCGATCTGATTCCACAGCTCATCGGCCTGCTTACCTGCTGTATCGCGATTCTGTTCATCAGCGTCCTACGGTTCCACAAGCAGCTCGACTAATTGCCTGCGACACGCCGCGTCCATCGCGACGGGCGGAATTTGGCCCCCTGCGTATCAATTTCCCCAGCGCGCCGCTCTACCCCGTGACGCACAGGGAGGATCGCCCATGACTGGTTGCAGGCTCGCATTTGGAATCGGCGCGGCACTGGCAGGCTGCACGCCGGCGCTGGCCGAGATCACCCCCATTTGGAATACACGGATTCCCGTGGGCAGCTCGCTCTACGCGGGGCTCAGAGGCTTCAAAGTCGATGCTGCCGGAATCGTTTTCCTGACGGCGGGAACTGGCGATTCCAACAACGCCGACATTTTGACGGCCCGTATCGATCCGGACGGAACGTTGATCTGGTCGAGCATCTACGACTCGGATTCGCACCGCCACGATACGACGGCCGACCTGGCGCTGGCCACGGACGGCAGCGTGTTGGTCGGCGGCTCGACGACCGGCGCGAATTTCTTCGCCGACGCATTGTTGCTGCGGTACGAGCCGGCGCTCGGAGCGCTCGTAAAGGCCTCAACCTACGACGGCGGATCGGGCATCTCCGACGGCGGAACACGCGTGGCCGCCGACGTCCTCAACAACGCCTATGTCGGCGGTATGACGGTCGGGGATGGCAGCGATTGCCTCACGGTCAAGTTCAATTCGGCCGGGACTCGACAATGGTCCAAGGTCTGGGATGGGCCGGCCTTCGCCCCCTTCTCGCAGGAAGCCGTGCGGAACCTCGCAATCGATCCGGCCGGGAACGTGATCATGGTGACGGGTGCCGTGATGGCTAATAACCACGCTGACTACCAGGTTCTCAAATACAATGCTGCGAGCGGCGCGATCCTGTGGAGCAAGAGCTACGGACTCGGCGGCGATGACTACCCCGCCGAAACCGTGATCGATGCGGCCGGCGATGTGTATGTGACCGGCGTCGGTCTGGACTTCACGGACAAGTACCTGACGGTGAAGTTCAGCGGCACGGACGGCGCGGTGCGCTGGACGGCGTACGATTTTTCCGGCATCGACGACGCGGCGTCCGCCATTTGGGTGGATAACGCGGGCGGTGTCTACGTCACCGGCGCGGTGGACCACGACGGCGATCGCAGCAACTTCAACGACAACATCTACACGGTAAAGCGCGACGCGACGACCGGCGACTTGCTTTGGACTCACGAATATGGCGCCAACTGCGTCGGCTGCTACGACGTGCCGGGCGATCTCGTCGTCGATTCCGCCGGGCATGTGATCGTCGATGGCTCGACGAGTTCTCCCCCCTATCTCAACGACTTGATTCTGTTGATTCTCGACGCGCAGACCGGCGTTGAAACGGCGCGAGCGATCGTTCATCCCGGCCAGAACGAAGGCTCGGTGGCCGGCTTCATGCGCTTGGATGAGGCGGAGAATATTCATGTCGGCGGCAACGCCCAGAATTTCAACACGGGCGAAACGGACGTTTCAGTGCTGAAGTTCGCGTCATTGGCGCCTAAGCCGGGCGACGCTGATGGCGACGGAGACGTGGACCTGAGCGATCTCGGAATCGTGCTGGCGTCATTCGGTGCGTGCAGCGGCGAGGTTGGCTTTGATTCACGGGCCGACCTCAATGCCGATCAATGCGTTGATCTCAGCGACCTCGGCATCGTGTTGGCCAATTTCGGAAGCTAGCGGCAGTCAGCGCGACGGTGGACTTTCGCACGCAGCGGCAGCTTCGAAAAGGGCTGCCGCCGCCGTGTTTTCCAG
>JBGAJB010000369.1:0-2931 GCA_044225155.1 Phycisphaerae bacterium
GATCATCAGCGGCAGAGCGATTCCGCGTGCGATCTCCCACGGAAACGTGCGGCCGCTTCCGGCGCCCGGATCCAGCAGATAAACCGAGGCATCATAGCCCTGCATCTGCCGCCGCAACGTCTCGCTCGTTTCCGCTTCCGAGACGTGAAATCGCTTGATGAGCCGCGGGCGGTATGCCATGCGCGTGATGATCTCATGACACTCGCGGGCCGACTCGCGTCCGTGAAATTGCAGCGCGTCGAACCGGAATTGCGATGCGATTTCCAGGACGTCCGCCGCCGGCTGATCCATGAAGACACCCACGGCCCAAATCAGCTCCGGCTTGCGACCGAAGATCGCGCGCGCCTCGCGCGGTGCGATGCGCCGCGGCGATTCAGCGAACACCATCCCGATCGCGTCCGCCCCATGCTCGATCGCGGCCGCGGCGTCTGCCAGATTCGTGAGCCCGCAGATTTTCACTTTCGTTCGCATTGTCCGTGATCGTAGTCCGCGTACGGTATTTGGCGGAAAGAACGCAGCACGACAGATTCTGACCCTCTCCGTCAGAACGCGAAACGCAAGCGAGCGCTCCGCCCTCAGAAAGTCCGGCGCTCGACCGACGCGCTCGCTTGCGCTTCGCGTTCTGATGGTTATCTGCCGGTGCAGCGCGGCCAACGATTTCGCCGAATTTTGCTTGAAAGGCGGGCGGCGGGGAGAATACGCTTGAGTTTCCTGGCGTCCTTTTGACCAACGCGAGGGGAATAACCATGTCGCCATGGAAGCGATGCGTGACGTTCGCGGCCGTGATCCTGCTGTTTGTCGCCGCGCCGACGGTTGTCGCGCGTCAAATGGGAGATGACGCTGACGACGAGGTGCTGGAGCACGCGGGCGAGCCTTATCGCGCGCCATTGATTCAGCCGGTGTACGCCCGTCCGGGGGCGCGCGGCGTACGAAGCGCGCGCGGCCTCAACGGACTGCAGGTGAATATCGACGCGCTTGGCCACAACATTCCCGGTGATGCGGCGAACGAACCCTCGATCGCCATTGATCCGGCCGACCCGCGGCATGTGGTCGTCGGCTGGCGTCAGTTCGACACGATCAGCTCCAATTTCCGACAGGCGGGTCACGCATACAGCCGCGACGGCGGGCACACGTGGGTGAATCCCGGCGTTTTCACACCTGGAGTGTTTCGGAGCGATCCGGTGCTGGGCGCGGACCTGACGGGCCGGATTTTCTATTACAGCCTCGCGACGCGCGGCACCATCGTTTGCGACATGTTCTTTTCCGACGACGGCGGCATGTCCTGGACGGGACCAATCGACGCCAACGGCGGAGACAAGGCCTGGTTCGCGGTGGATACAACTGGCGGAGTCGGCAGCGGCAACGTCTACGCGCATTGGAGTTCCGGCGGCTGCTGCGGATCGCGCACGTTTACGCGCTCGACCGACGGCGGTGTTTCCTATTTCGATCCGATCGCTCTGCCCGGCTCGCCGCGCTGGGGCACGACGGCTGTCGGCCCCAACGGCGAGCTGTACATCGCTGGGATTTCCGGGACGAATGTCATCGTGCTCAAATCGATCGACGCCCAAAACGGCGGCAATCCGACCTTTGTCCAATCCACCGTCGTGCCGATCGGAGGCACTGTCGGCAGCTCTGGAGCTCCGAATCCCGGTGGGCTGCTCGGGCAAGTCTGGTTGGCGGTTGATCGTTCCGACGGTGCGTCGCGCGGCGACGTTTACGTGCTGGCATCCACCGCTCCCGGTGACGGCGTTGATCCGCTCGACGTGCATATCTGTCGCAGCATCGACGGCGGCGCGAGTTTCGCGCCGTTCGTGCGGGTGAACGATGATCCCCCCGCCGCCAACTCCTGGCAGTGGTTCGGCACGCTCGCGATCGCACCGAACGGCCGACTGGACGTGGTCTGGAACGACACGCGCGATTCGCAGAACGCGGTGATGTCGCGGTTGTACTACTCGTCATCCGTCGACGGCGGGCAGACGTGGTCTACGAACGGTCCGCTGGGCGATACCTGGAACAGCGTGATCGGTTGGCCATCGCAGAACAAGATCGGCGACTACTACCACATGCTTGCGGACGACGTCGGGGCGTCACTCGCCTATTCGGCCACGCTCAACGGCGAGCAGGACGTGTATTTTCGCCGCATCGGCGATTACGACTGCAATGGAAACGGGCTGGGAGACGCCGACGACATCGCCTCGGGCAGATCGACCGACCTCGACAACGACGGCGTACCGGATGAGTGCGAGTGCCTGGCCGATCTCAATGGCGACGACGTAGTCAATCTTTCCGATCTCGGCGCATTGCTCTCGGATTACGGGTGCACGACCGGTTGTCTTGCGGATCTGGATCACGATGGGGACACCGACCTCTCCGACCTGGGAATCATGTTGGCACGCTTCGGTCTGACGTGCCCTTGAAGGGCGCCAAGCGCTTCGAGACGAACGGTGGGGACGTGTTGCGACTGCGCAGCAACGGATAGGAATCGCGGCATGCCGCCCCGGTTAGAGATCACCGGAGTTCGGAAACGCTTCGGCGCGACGATCGCCCTCGGCGACGTCAGCCTCACGGTCGCGCCGGGCGAAGTGCATGCGCTCGTCGGCGAAAACGGGGCGGGCAAGAGCACGCTCATGAAGGTGCTCTCGGGCGCGCTTCAGCCGGACAGCGGTCAACTCCGTCTCGACGGCGCGCCTTACGCGCCCCGCGATCCGGCCGACGGCCGGCGCCGAGGCGTGGCGATGATTTATCAGGAACTTTCGCTCGCCCCGCATCTGAGCGTCTGCGAGAACATTCTGCTCGGCATCGAGCCCGCGTCGGGGCCATGGCTGCGGCGCGGCGCGATGCGGAAACGCGCTTCGACGGCTCTCGCTTCGCTGGGATGTGATGACATCGCCATCGACGCACCCGTCCGCACACTGTCGCCCGGCAAGCGCC
>JBGAJB010000370.1:0-2910 GCA_044225155.1 Phycisphaerae bacterium
ATCTGAATGTCATCGGATATCTGGTGGTGCCGGGCGTGTTCCTGAGTGGTCTGCTCCTCGTGCCGATCGGCTCGTTCTGGCAGCGCTGGCGACTGCAGCGCGGCAGCGCGCGCGGGCGAATTGCCTTGGACCTGAATGACCGGCCGACACTCGGTGCGGTGCTGGTATTCGCGGGCGTAACGTTTTTCGTCGTGCTGCCAGCCCTGGTTGTGTCGAATTACGAGGCCTTCCGCTATTCGGAGTCGACCCAGTTCTGCGCGACGACCTGCCACACGGTCATGGAGCCGGAAGGAACCGCTCATGCGCGTTCCGCCCACGCGCGGGTGACCTGCGCCGATTGCCATATTGGCGAAGGCGCGGGCTGGTTCGTGAAATCCAAGCTCTCAGGCGTGCGACAAATCTTCGCCGTCTGGGGCGATTCGTACTCGCGCCCCATTCCGCCCGCGATCACGGAGCTCCGCCCGGCCCGCGAGACCTGCGAGCAATGCCACTGGCCCGCGAAGTTCTTCGGCTCACAACTCAAGCAGATCGTGCATTTCACACCGGACCAGCAGAACACACGCCGCGAAGTGCGGATGCTGCTGAAGGTCGGCGGCGCGGATGAATCGATCGGCCGCGTCGAGGGCATTCACATGCACATGCTGGTGAAAGGGCGCGTGGAGTATGTGGCGCGCGACTCGCGGCTTCAGGAAATTCCCTGGGTGCGATACGTTCGCCCGGACGGAACGAGCACGGTTTTCCGCTCCGACGGCTTGGCGAATTCGGCCGCGCCGCCCGAGGGAATCGTGCGCGCCGTGGACTGCATGGATTGCCACAATCGGGGAGCGCATCATTTCCGCCCGCCGGCCACCGCGGTCGATCAGCGGCTGGAGTCGCGGCAGCTCGACGCCGCGCTGCCGTTCATCAAGCGCGAGGCGGTCGCGGCGTTGACCGCCGACTATCCGAATCTCGACGCGGCGCTGGCGGGCATCGCGGCGGCGCTGAAATCGTTTTATGCCCGGGAATACCCCGACGTCGCGACGAAGAACCCGGAAGGATTGGCGCGGGCCGTGTCGCAGGTGCAGGAGATCTACCGCACGAATTTCTTCCCGGCGATGAAGGTTGACTGGAAAACGTATCCCGAAAACGTCGGGCACATGTTTTCGCGTGGCTGCATGCGCTGCCATGACGGGCTGCACAAGGACGAGCAGGGTCGTCCGATCTCTTCTGACTGCAACACTTGTCACGTGTTCCTGAATCCGACCGCCGCCGATCCCACCGCGTTTCGCGAAGGGAATTTTGAGCATGCGATGGATATCCACCTGCATGAGAATCTGCGTTGCGACCAGTGTCATACCGGCGGATCGCTGCTGCTTTGCCGTGATTGTCACGCCGAGTTGAAGGGGCTGTCCGAATGGCACGATGAGCCGGGGCTGCGACGAACGGGCGTCGGCGACTGGCAACCCGCCAGCGCACCCAGTGCGAATCGCCCATGACCAATAGCGCCGTCGAGGGCTCGAATCGATCGGAAGCGCGCATGAAAATTCTACTCGTCTCGCCGAGTACGCCCGCGACATTCTGGAGTTTTCGCCACGTCCTGCGCATCGCGGGGCGAAAGGCCGCTTTTCCGCCGCTGGGGCTGCTGACCGTGGCGGCGCTCCTGCCGGGGGACTGGGAGCAGCGCCTGGTGGATTTGGACGTGCGGCGCCTGACGACGGCGGAGATCGAGTGGGCGGACGCCGTGTTTGTCTCGGCGATGATCGTGCAAGAGGCATCCGCGCGGGAGGTAATGGCGCGGGCCCGGGCGTGCGGAAAGCCGGTGGTCGCCGGCGGGCCGCTCTTCACGACCGGGGCGGATCGCTTCCCCGAGGCGACGAGTTGCGTCATTGGCGAGGCGGAGGACGTCATGGCGACGCTGGTTCGTGACTTGTCGGCTGGTCGCTTGCAACCCCGCTATCAGGCAGCCCACAAGCCGGACGTCACGCGCACGCCGTTGCCGCGCTGGGATCTGGTCCACGTGCGCGACTATCTCACGCTGTCGATCCAGACGTCGCGCGGCTGCCCGTTCGATTGCGAATTCTGCGACATCACCGCCGTGTACGGCCGGGTGCCGCGCGTCAAAACGCCGGAGCAGACGATTCGCGAGCTGGAAGCAGTGCGCGCGACCGGGTGGCGCGGCGGCGTATTCGTGGTGGATGACAATTTCATCGGCCAGCGTGTGAAAGCGAAGGCGCTGCTGCGCGCGATCGCCGCCTGGCGTGCCCGGCGCCGCCTGCCTTTCGTCTTCACGACCGAAGCATCACTGAATCTGGTCGACGACCCGGAACTGCTCGAGCTCATGGTGCAGGCCGGGTTTCGAAACGTCTTCGTCGGCATCGAAAGCCCGCAGGCGGCCAGCTTGCAGGAATGCGGCAAGGTGCAGAACACGCGGCGCGACCTGGTGGCGGCGGTGCGGAAGATTCACCATGCCGGTCTGCAGGTGATGGCGGGTTTCATCGTCGGATTTGACAGCGATGGCCACGAAATTTTCGAGCAGCAGCGACGTTTCATTCGTGATTCCGCCATCGTCACGGCGATGGTCGGACTGCTGACCGCCCTGCCCGGCACGCGGCTGTTCCGCCGCCTTCGGGCGGAAGGGCGCATCGTCCAGGAAAGTTCCGGCAATAATCTGGACGCGATTCTCAATTTCGTGCCGAAACTCGAGGCGCAGGCGCTGGTCCAGGGCTACCGGAGGTTGGTGAAAGAGCTTTACGAGCCGCGCGCGTACTACCGGCGCGTCATCGCGTTCCTGCGGGAATATCGCCCGCCGCGTTTACGAACCCGCCCGGGGGCCAGCGACATTCTCGCGTTTGCCCGGTCGGTCTGGGTAATGGGTGTCGTAGCGCCCGAGCGCTGGGAGTATTGGAAGTTCCTGATGCGCGCCTGGATTTC
>JBGAJB010000371.1:0-2904 GCA_044225155.1 Phycisphaerae bacterium
GTGCTGAACGTGATGGCTGGCGGCTTCGGCACGGCCGGCGGCGAGGCCGCCCCCTCCGACGGCACGAAGAAGCAGGCCGGCACCGTCCGCCGCATGGACGCCGAGGAAGCGGCGATGGTCCTCGAAGCCGCCCAAAGCGTGATCATCATTCCGGGCTACGGCATGGCCGTCGCTCAGGCGCAGCACGCAGTCGCAGAGCTTTCGCGCATCTTGCAATCCAAGGGCGCGACGGTTCGCTTCGCCGTTCACCCGGTCGCCGGCCGCATGCCCGGCCACATGAACGTGCTGCTCGCCGAAGCAAACGTGCCCTATGAGCAACTGGCCGACCTCGAAATCAACCCCGAATTCGAGCAGTGCGACGTCGCGCTCGTCATCGGCGCGAACGACGTGGTCAACCCGGCCGCCCGCACCGACAAATCCAGCCCGATCTACGGCATGCCGATCTTCGACGCCGACAAGGCCAAGACGGTCATGGTCAGCAAGCGCAGCCTGAACACGGGCTTTGCGGGCATCGAAAACGAGCTGTTCTATCTGCCGAACACGGTCATGCTGTTTGGCGATGCGAAGCAGATGGTGCAGGGCATCGTGACGCAACTCAAGGGCGGCGGACACTAGTCTCAGCGTGCCGCTCTCAGGATGCTCCGCTTAGCCATTGCTGCTCAAAGCCCGCAATCCATATCGCACCCTGCGCGGAGATGTTTAGCACATGTGCGCTCCGCGCGAGGGGACTGTCATTTCCCAGCTCGTTGTATTCGCGTACATGGTATTCCCGTCCGCATGTTCGCCATGAAGTGCATGGCGCCTGATTCGGAGGCGAATCCCACGGAAGCGAAGCACGCCGTCGAAGTTCATCGAGCGCGGCTCGAAAAGTCGGAAAAGGGCCCTCTAGTTCTCCGTGAACTTCGTCAATGATGTAGACCATCGTAACAATTGTATTTGATTGCTCAGAACCCCCCTCACCGAGACACTGAAAAGACCGCTTCAAGTTCAAAATCATTCCCGAGCCACCGATAGAGGTTAACTGTTGTGGGTTTTCCAATTGCGAGGCGCGTGCCCGAGCCCGCGAGCGGGCCGCACCCATCAGTTGATCACCTTGGCCGCCCCGTGAAATTGCCGTCACGTGTCGGAAGCGCAAAGAACAATTTCAAGTCGCCGTCGGTGCGGAGAGCGACGTCAGACCGGCGTCGAGTCGACACCAAGCGTAGCGTCGGCCACGAGTTCGAGCGCGTGCCTAGGCTTCGCATCCGTGTATTGCCCGATCTGCTCCGTACAACTGAACCCGGTTACGGCGATCTGCGCCTCGCCGCGCGTGCGGACGGCCGGGAAAAGGCGCTGCTCGCCGATGGCGCGACTGATCGGTACATGGCGTTTCTCGTGACCAAATGAGCCGGCCATGCCGCAGCAGCCGGCGTTGATTTCGGACACGTCCGCGAATGCGGCACGAAGCAGTTCCAGCGTGTCGCTCGTTCCGATGAGTGATTTCTGATGGCAATGGGCGTGCAGTAGCACGCGCCCGGGTTGTACATTCGGCTTCTCGAGTGAAGAGCCGTTCCGCAGCGATTCAAGCAACAGCGACTCGACAGTCCTCACGCGTGTCGCAATTCGGCGCGCGTTTTCCGTGCGTACCAGTTGCGGTGCCTCGTCGATGAAAGTCAGCAGGCAGCTCGGCTCCGTCCCGGTGATCCAGAGATCCGTTCCAAGCCCCGCGAGTCGATCGATGTTTTCGCGCGCCTGCTCGGCCGCTTCCGCCAGGTACCCCCGGCTGATCAACGGCCGGCCGCAGCACATCATCGACGGCGAGATCACGTGATAACCGGCCGCTTCCAACAGCCGCACGGCCGCGATCCCGACCTGCGGCCGAAAGTAGTTCGTCCACGTATCGGCGAAATACAGCACGCGTCCGCGCGGCGGTGGGCCGCTTGCCCGATTCTCTTCTGCTTGATGGGCGCGCCACCATTGTCTAAATGTCTGTGAGGAAAACTCCGGCAGCGACACTGAACGATCAACGCCATATCGCCATTCGAGCAATCGGCGGAACGGACCAAATCGCTGCAGGCGATTCGCCAGGCCGGGCCAGCGCGACGCGCGCCGGGCGGCGCTGGCCGCTTCTGCAAAGAAACGATCGCCGCGCGATGCGCCGTGTCGCCTGATACGGGCGGCGAGCCACTCCGCCTTCAGCCGGGCCATGTCAACGCCGGTCGGACACTCGCTCTTGCAGGCCTTGCAACTGATGCAAAGGTCCATCACCTCGTCGAGCGCCGGGTCCGCCACGCCGTCGAGCAGTCCGCGGTCCGAAAGCGCGGCACGCAGTGCATTCGCCCGCGCGCGGGTCGTGTGCAGTTCGTCGAGCGTCGCCATGTAGGACGGACACATCGTGCCGACGAGCTTCTGACGGCAGGCTCCAACGCCGGCGCACATTTCCGCCATGCCCTGCATCCCGCCGTAGGCCGAGTAATCGAAATATGTGGGGAGCGGCAGGCTCGCGTGCCGCCCGGCGGGCTTCAACCGCTGATCCATCGGCAGCGGCGCGACGATCTTTCCCGGGTTGAAGAGATTCGCCGGGTCAAACGCTCGCTTGATGCGCGCAAACGCGCTCGTGATGCGCGGGCCGTACACGCGTTCCAGCCATTCAGAACGCAACAAGCCGTCGCCATGCTCGCCCGTCATTGCCCCGCCGTACCGTGCTACCAGCGCGCAGGTGCGCTCGGCCACGCGCCGCAAGCGAGTGCGGTCAGCCGGATCGTGCAGATTGAGCGTCGGCCGCACGTGAATCACGCCGACGCTGGCATGTGCGTAATGGGCGGCTTCGGTCACGCCCTCCTCGACGAGCATCGCGTCGAGTTCACGGATGTAGTCAGCCGGTTGATCCGGCGCGACGGCCGCGTCTTCGATGAACTCGTACGG
>JBGAJB010000023.1:0-23578 GCA_044225155.1 Phycisphaerae bacterium
GCGGTGGCCGCCGGAAGTTCAAACAGGAGCCAAATTGTGAACAACCCGATTCGCGGCTTTCGAGTTCACGCTCTGGCCCTGCTCGCGGTGCTTGTCTCCGCGGGCTCGGCCTTGGGCCAAAAGCAGGTCTTACGCATCGTTTTCCACGGCCCGGTTAGGGAAGCGCCGTCCGAACAGGACGAGTTGATGGCGATCTTCTCGGGCGGCGAGAAAGCCATGTCGGTCTACTCGCTGGTGCACGACATCGAAAAGGCGGCCGACGACAGCAAGATCAACGGCATTGCGCTCGTGATTGAGGACGTGCAGGCCAGCATGGCGCAGGTGGAAGAGATTTGCCAGGCGCTGCAGCATTTCCGCAGCAAGGGCAAGAAGGTTTACTGCTACATGGATGCCGCGGGCAACCTGGAATACGCCCTCGCGAGCGCCGCCGACCACATCACGCTTGCCGAAAATGGTGAGCTGGCGATCACCGGGCTGCATGGGCAAGCTTCGTACTACAAGGGCCTGCTCGACAAGCTCGGCATGCAGATGGAGATGCTGCACTGCGGCGCGTACAAGAGCGCCCTGGAGCCGTTCGTTCGCACCGAACCCAGCAAGGAGGCCGCGGAGAACATCAACTGGCTGCTCGACGGCATCTATGACCGCTGGGTGCACATGATCGCGGACGGGCGAAAGCTGAGCGTGGACGCCGCCAAGGCGGCGATCGATTCCGCGCCGCTCTCTTCCAAGGACGCGAGCGAGAAGAAGCTGGTCGACGCGGTCGGTTCGTTCAACGATTTCCGCCGGCTGATCCAGAAGGACTGTGGCAAGGATGTAAAGATCCTCAAGAGCTATGAGACGAAGGACAAGCTCGACATCGACCCGGAGAATCCGTTCTCGATCTTCCAGGTCTTCTCGGACCTGATGAACAAGACCAAGAGCGAGTCGAAGCCGGGCCTGGGCCTGATTTACATCGAGGGCGGGATCACGACCGGCAAGAGCGAGCAGGCCGGGCTGATGGGCGGCGGCGGCAATGCCGGCAGCACGACGATTCGTGCGGCGTTCGAGCGGGCGCGCGAGGATAAGAACGTGAAGGCGGTCGTCGTGCGCGTGAATTCGCCGGGCGGCTCGGCGCTGGCGAGCGACATCATGTGGGAAGCCGCGACGCGCTGCGCCGCGGAGAAGCCGGTCATCGTCAGCATGGGCGGCGTCGCCGGCAGCGGCGGCTACTACGTCTCGATCCCGGGTGAAGTGATCTTTGCCGACGAGGCGACCATCACGGCCTCCATTGGCGTAGTCGGCGGCAAGATGAACTGGAACGGCTTCTGGGAAGGCAAGCTCGGCGTTTCGACCACGGAGTTCAACCGCGGCAAGAACGCCGCGATCATGACCCAGAACCGCCTTTGGACCGAGGGCGAAAAGGCCAAGATGACGTCCTACATGGACGAGGTCTATGCCCAATTCAAGGGCCGCATCATGAAGTCCCGCGGTCCGAAGATCAAAGGCAATCTGGAGGACATGGCCGGCGGACGCGTCTACACCGGCAAGCAGGCGCTGGAGCGCGGCCTGATTGACAAGATCGGCACGCTTTCGGACGCCATCCGCTACACGGCCGACAAGGTCGGACTGAAGGATCCCGAGATCTACGTCTTCCCCAAGCCCAAGTCGATCACGGACATCTTCAAGATGCTCAGCGGCGAAGACAGCGAAGATGAATACGAGCTGGATTCCTGGGCCGCGGCGCCGACGCTGCCGCTGAATCTCGGCACGCAGGAGCAAGCGCTGCTCGACGCGGCCATGCCGCTCGCGAGCCGGCTCGCTCCGGATCAGGTGCAAAGTCTCTCCCACGCCTTGCAGAGCCTGATCACGATCAACCGCGAGCGTGTGAGCTGTGAGATGCCTTTCCAACTTCGCGTTCGGTAAGCAAGTTGGTTTGATTTTCATTTGAAACGCGGGGCGGGCCGATGGGGTCCGCCCCATGCTTTTTCCGGGCAGGGGCGGATAGCATGAATCCGGCGAGTTTTCCGCGGGAGCTCCTCGTGCACCCCGCGCGATTTCGGACTATGCGGAGAAGAATCGATGCCCGCTGAGATGATTTCTTACCAGCTTCCCCCGCGCACCACTTCCTGGCAGCTCGAACGAGCGGATGCGTTGTTGGCGGAGATGAAGCAGCGGCGCAGTTGTCGCTATTTCTCCGATCGGCCGGTGGAGCGTGCCGTACTGGAGCGCGCCATGGAGATCGCCCACTCCGCCCCCAGCGGCGCGAATCGCAAGCCGTGGCGCTTCGTCGCCATCAGCGATCCGGTTCTGAAGCGCGAGATTCGCCTCGCGGCCGAAGCCGAAGAACGTGAGAACTATGACCATCGTTTTCCAGAGGAGTGGCTCGCGGCGCTGGAGCCGATCGGCACGAACGCGGAGAAGCCGTTCCTGGAAGTCGCGCCGTGGCTGGTCGTGCTGTTCCGCGTCGATTCCGAGGAGATCGGCGGCGTGCGCTACAAGAACTACTACCCGATGGAGAGCATCGGGATCATGTCGGGCTTCTTCCTGATGGCCTGCCACATGCTCGGTCTCGCGACCCTCACTCACACGCCCAGTCCGATGAACTTCCTGCGGGAAATCTGCGGCCGGCCCGCGAGCGAAAAGCCGATCCTGCTCATCCCGGTCGGGTATCCGGCGGACGACGCGAAGGTTCCAAACCTGCCGAAGAAGCCGGTGGCGGAAGCGGTGCAGTGGAATCGCTGACCCTGAGCCGCTTTGATCTCTCGAAGCAGCGCGCGGGAAAGATGAGCCTTTTCTCAGCCCCCTGGATACGCTAATTTGGGCTGTCCGAGTGGTTTGCGCCGCGGCGCGCCGCGCGCTCCGCCCGTAGAAGGATTGTTTTTTCCATGGCCAAAGAACCTGCTCCCGCACCTCCGCCGCCCGCGCCGGCCAGCGACTCTGACAAGGCCAAAGCCCGGCAATGGTTCAAAAAGGGCAACGACCTTCGCGAAAAGCGCGACTACGACTATGCAATCGAGTGCTACGTCACCGGGCTGAACTTCTGGCCTGACGCGATCAATGAAGCCCACGCGCCGCTCTGGGCGCTCGCCGTGCAGCGTCTGCAATCGGGCGGCAAGAAAGTGGGCATGATGGAGGCGATGAAGCTCTCCACCACGCATAAGGATGTCAAAGTCGCGCTGTTGAACGGGATCATGCTGGCGGCCAAGGATCCGCACGGAACGCACGTCGATTCCGTGCTGAAGAACGCCGTGAAAGCCGGGCTGCTCACCGTCGCGCAGTTTTACTCGCCGAAGGTGATCGAAAGCATCCGCAAAGAAAAGAAACCCAGCGCGGCGCGGCTCAAGGCCATGCGCCAATCGCTGACCGAGGCGGCCGAGGCGGCGGCGCTGATGGGCAATCACGAGCTATGTGCCTGGCTCTATGAGGCGGCGGTCGAATCGGTTGAGTTTCAGATGTCGCAATCGCCAGGTGACGCAGCCCTGCGCGATGAGCAGCGCGACCTCGCCGGCAAGTTGACGATCACGCGCGGCAAGTATTCCGACGCGGACTCGTTCCGCGATTCGCTGCGTGACGCGGAAGATCAGAAAGTCCGCCACGACCGGGAGCGCATCCAGCAGGGCGAGGCGACCTATCAGGGCGTGCTCGCCAGCGCCCGGCGCGAGTACCAGGAAAATCCGAATTCCTCCGCGAAAATCAACCAGATCGCGGATCAACTGCTTAAGGTGGAGCGCACGACCGAGGAGAACGAAGCGATCGCGATTCTCCTGGACGCGTACAAGCGTCTCGACAACTACAGCTTCAAGACTCGGGCGGACGACGTCACGCTGCGACAGCTCGCGCGACAGACGCGGCAACTCGAAGCGCGGGCCGCGGAGTCCGGCGCTGAGGAAGACGCGCAGCAGGCGCGGCTGGCGGCGATGGAGGAGCAGCAGACCGAACTCGATATCTGCCGCGAGCGATCGAAGATGTATCCGACCGATCTGCGCATCAAATATCGGCTCGGCCAGATCCTGTTTCGCATCGGCGAATACGACGAGGCGATCCCGGCCTTGCAGGCGGCCCAATCCGACCCTCGCACGCGCGTCCGCTGCCAGTTGCTGCTCGGGCGGGCGTTTTTCGAGAAGAATGTGCCGAGCGAGGCGGTTGAGATCATCAAGGACGCGCAGGCCATTCACGAAATCAAGGACGACGATCTGGCCAAGGAACTGATGTATTGGCTCGGACGATCGTTCGAGGCCGACGGGAAGCTGGACGACGCCAAGGCGGCCTACGGGCGCGTCATGCGGCTGGACTACAACTATGCCGACGCGCGGCAGCGGCTGGAAAAGCTCCGCTAGTCTTCAGGAAATGGGGGCCGCGCCGACCTTATTCGCGCCGGCGGGTCTTTGGTCGCCCCGCAATCCACGCGAACAGCCGTCGGCCTGGCATCACATGGCACCCAGCATTTCCGGCGCCCGCGGCACCCGGGACTCAGGCAAATCCGCCACTTAGCGCACCGTCCGATTTTCCCGATTGGCGGAATTCCGGCCGCGCTGCTACATTGAGGGGCTGAAAATCGGCATTACCTGATAGAGGACGGTATGGCACATTCGATCTCATCGAAGAAGCGGATTCGTCAGAACGAGAAGCGCCGCATGCGCAATCGTTCAGAGCGGGCGGCCCTGCGCAGCGGCATCAAGGGCACCCTCGACGCCCTGGTCCACAGCGACGCCAAGACAGCCGAGGCGAAGCTCGCGGCCCTCACGAAGGATCTCGATCGTCAGGCGACGCGCGGGCTCATTCATAAGAATCAGGCTGCCCGCCGCAAGAGCCGGCTGGCGCGCAAGCTGAACGCCCTGAAGAAAAAGTAATCCGCGTCTGAGTCTTTTCCGCCCGTTTGCCGTTCTGGTAAGTACGCGCGCGGTGCTCGGCTGCGCGCCGCTTCGGCGGAGTCGCCCATGCCCAGCGAACCGTTCTGCGGAAACTGCGGCTATTCACTCGTCGGCGCCACCGAATCCAGCAAATGCCCCGATTGCGGCCGGCCGCTGGTCGAAGTTCTGCAGCGCACCCAGGTGCGCGTTCGCGGCCGGCGTTACCGCTCCTCCGTCGTTCTTTTCGGACTTCCGCTGATCGACATCGCCCTCGGCCCGCATGAGGAAGAGCCGATCGGCAAGGCGCGCGGCATCATCGCCATCGGAGATCAGGCGCGCGGCTGGCTGGCCCTGGGCGGCCTGGCGCGCGGCATCGTGGCGCTGGGCGGCACGGCGATCGGCCTGGTCGCCGTCGGCGGATTTGCGATGGGCGTTTTCGCGCTCGGTGGCGGGGCGATCGGACTGCTGTTCGCGCTCGGCGGCGGCGCGGCCGGCACCGGGATTTCCATCGGCGGCGGTGCGGTGGGATTCATCGCGGAAGGCGGCGGTGCAGTCGGTTACTACGCGGCCGGCGGCGGTGTCTGGGGCCAGTACGTCATGGGGCCGATGCGGCGCGATCAGCAGGCGGTCGACGTCTTCGCGCTGCTGCACTCGCGAGTGGGGCTGGATCCGCGCAACGGGCCGCTCGGGATGCTGATCGGAATGGGATCGTTCGCGGCGCTGCTGGTGATCGCGCCGACGGCGATTCTCGGTTTGATCGTGATGTTCGCCTATCTGCGTTGGAAGCGACGCGCCCTGCCACCGGCCGGATAACACGAGAGAGGGATGAATTCCACGAGCGCGATGTGTTTTTCGGTCGCGGCAATCGCACAAAAATGGGTGCGGCCGCGACGCAGGAGGGGGGGAAGGCGCGTCGCGGCCGCCTGGGAGCATCAGTATTCGAGGCCCTTGCGCGACCTCCGTATGTCTCAACGATGGAGGGGTGCCCTCCCCGTCTTTCCCTCTGAGTTAAACGAACGGCGCGGAATATTGCTGTCAAAATTCTGCGAATCGTGGATTGTTGCGCTGCTAAGGCCGGACGGTCCTTCGCCGAGCGCGCGTGCCGGGAATTCGACGCCATGGCATACGTGGCCGTGCGCGACTCGGTTGGTAGTGCGTTAGTTTGAACCGCGCGGCATCCCCAGCCGAGGCCCGACCGTAGGGGAGGTTTCTGAAGTTCGCCCAAAGACCCCTCCCTTACGGTCGGGGCTCTGCCAGGTGCGCTTTCGCTATAACTGAGCCAATACCACTCGGTTCAGAGGGCTTCCCGAATTTCGGAGATTTGCGCCAGCATCGCGCGCAGCGCCTTTCCGCGATGGCTGATGGCGCTTTTTTCGTCCGGTGATAACTCAGCCGTCGTGAGGCCGCGTTCGACGATCAGAAAGTGCGGGTCGTAGCCGAAGCCGTTGCGGCCGCGCGGTGCGTCGATGATGCGCCCCTCGACCGTGCCGCGTGATTCGAGCAGAACGCGGCCGCCGGCGGCCAGCGCCATCGCACAGACGAAGCGCGCGCCGCGCCGGGCATCGAGAACGCCGCGGAGATCGGCCACCAGTTTCTGATTGTTGCGTGCGTCGTCGCGCGGATGGCCGGCATAGTAGGCGGAATGGACGCCCGGCGCGCCGGCCAGCGCGTCGACTTCCAGTCCCGAGTCGTCGGCGAGCGCGGGCAGCCCGGTTGCGGCGGAGTAATACAACGCTTTTTGCCGTGCGTTTTCCGCGAACGTCTCGCCCGTTTCCGGCGATTCGGCGATGGCAGGGAATTGGTCGAGACCGACCCATTCGTCGCTGCCGGCGAGCGTCATGCGGCGCAGCTCGGCAATCTTGCCCGCACTCTTCGTTGCCAGCAGCAAACGCGCCATCGCTACCTCGCGGCGTCCGCGAGCGCCTGATTTGACTTGAACCATTCGTACGTCCGCGCGATCCCGTCGCGCAGCTCGATCTTTGCCCGCCAGCCCAGCGCGGTGAGGCGCGAAACGTCGAGCAACTTGCGCGGCGTTCCGTCGGGCTTGGAGCGATCGAACGCCAGCCGGCCGCGATAGCCCGTGACGTCGCGCACGACCTCGGCGAGTTCGGCGATGCTCACGTCGCTGCCGACGCCGACATTGATCGGAACCAGCTCGTCATACCGCCGCATCAGGAAGATGGCCGCGTCGGCCAGGTCATCAACGTGCAGGAATTCGCGGCGCGGCGTCCCGCTGCCCCAGATCACGACTTCCGGCGTGGAGCGCTCGCGGGCCTCGTGGAATTTTCGGATGAGCGCCGGGAGCACGTGCGAATTCTGGAGATCAAAATTGTCTCCCGGGCCGTAGAGATTTGTCGGCATGGCGCAGATCGCGTCGAAGCCGTGCTGCTTGCGATAGGACTGGCACATTTCGATGCCGGCGATCTTGGCCAGCGCATAGGCCGAATTCGTCGGCTCCAATAGACCGGTCAGCAGCGCGCTTTCGGGAATCGGCTGCGGCGCGAGCCGCGGATAGATGCAAGAAGAGCCGAGGAACAAGAGCTTTTTCACGCCGTGCCGCCAGGCGGCATCGATCACGTGCGTCTGAATCAGCAGGTTTTCGCGGATGAAATCGGCCGGATAGGTGTTGTTGGCATGAATGCCGCCGACTTTCGCGGCCGCCAGAAACACGTAGTCCGGCTTCTCGCGTTCGAAGAACTCCTCGACGGCTTTTTGGTCGGTCAAGTCGCATTCGCGCCGCGTCGGCGTGAGCAAGCGCTCAAAGCCCTCGTCCCGCAGACGGCGCACGATGGCCGAGCCGACCAGCCCGCGCCCGCCCGCGACGAAAACGCGTGCGGCCTTATCCATGCTCCACCGAGCGGAGCGCGACGGTGTGTCCGGCGTCGCGCAGCGTGCGTTCCTGCCGCGCGAGTTCCAGGTCGTGTTCGACCATCATCATTACGAGCTGCGCAAAGCTGACTTTCGGACGCCAGCCGAGCTTTTCGCGCGCCTTGCGCGGATCGCCGCAGAGGTGATCGACCTCGGTCGGACGCATGTAGCGCGCGTCGCGCTCGACGAACTCGTGCCAATCCAGATCGACCTGGCGAAAAGCGGCCTCCAGGAAGTCTTTTACCGAATAGGCCTCGCCGCTCGCAACCACGAAGTCGTCCGGCTCTTTCTGCTGGAGCATCAGCCACATCGCCTCGACATAGTCGCCGGCAAAGCCCCAGTCGCGCCGCGCGTCGAGATTCCCGAGGAATAGCTTCTTCTGCAGCCCGAGTTTGATGCGACCAACCGCGCGCGTGATCTTGCGCGTGACAAATGTCTCGCCGCGGCGCGGTGATTCGTGGTTGAACAGAATGCCGTTCGAAACAAACAGGCCGTATGCCTCGCGATAATTCACGGCGAAATGATGCGACGCGACTTTTGCGACCGCGTACGGGCTGCGCGGCCGAAAGAGGGACATCTCGGATTGCGGCGGCGCGGTCGCGCCGAACATCTCGGACGATCCAGCCTGGTAAACGCGCACCTGTTTCTTGCCGGATTGCACGTAGTCGCGCACCGATTCGAGCAACCGCAGCGTGCCGGTCGCATCCACGTCGGCCGTGTATTCGGGCTGCGAGAACGAAACCATGACGTGCGACTGCGCCCCGAGGTTGTAGATCTCGTCCGGCTCGACCGTTCCGAGCACGCGCCGCAGGCTCGTGCCGTCGGCCAGATCGCCGTAGTGCAGGAAGAGGCGCGCATTGGGATCGTGCGGATCGCGATAGAGTGCGTCGATGCGGTCCGTGTTGAAGGTGCTGGCGCGGCGGATGATGCCGTGGACCTGATAGCCCTTCGCCAACAGAAATTCCGCGAGATACGAGCCGTCCTGTCCGGTGATACCCGTAATCAACGCTCGACGCATGCACTCGGCTCCCGCATGAATTCGCTCCGAGGAATGGTACCGTTCGGTGACGAGCTTGTGTTCTAAGCGCCCAGCTCGCGGCTGCGGCGGTCGGCGGCCAGGACGGCCTCCACAATTTCGTCGAACACGCCGTCTTTGCGCAGCGATTCGAGCGCGGCAAATGTAGTTCCGTTCGGAGATGTGACACGCTCGCGCAGCGTCGCAGGCGGATCGACCGTTTCGAGCATCATCCGCGCCGCCCCCAGGCACGTTTGCTTCGCCAGCCGGTCGGCATCGTCGGCCGAAAGTCCGGCGATCTTGCCCGCTTTAATCAATGCCTCGGTGAACAGGTAGAAGTACGCGGGGCCGGATCCCGATACAGCCGTTACAGCGTGCAGCAAATTCTCATCGTTGAGTACGACGGTCGCGCCGCCCGCGTCGAACAGACGCTTGGCATAGGCGACGTCCTCGGCGCGGGCATGCTTTCCGCCGCACAGCCCCGCCATCCCCGCGCCGAGCTGCATCGGAAGATTCGGCATTGCCCGCACGATGCGCGGCGCCGGGCCGGGCAGCGCGGACTCGATCGACGCCGTGCTGACGCCAGCCATGATCGTGATGACGAGCTGCTCGCCATCGAAAGCGGACGCACAATCCTGCAGGGCGGCACGCCACATCTGCGGCTTGGTGGCGAGTACGACGACGCGTGCGCCGCGCACGATCGCTTCGTTGCGCTCGCTGACCCGCATCCCGAGCGATTCGAAGAGCTGTCGTCGGGACGGGTTCGGGTCGGACGCGATGATCGAAGCGGCGGGTGCGATGGCGGTGCGGATCGCGCCACGCGCCATGGCCTCGGCCATGTTCCCCGCGCCGATGAATCCCAGCTCGAACGTGGGATTCATCGCCGTGCGCCTCGCGCGGCGCGCTCGAAGGCCACCTTGAAGCCGGGCAGGCCACGTTCGATCGTCGTGGGATGCACGCAGTAACTGATGCGGATGTGCCCGGGTGCGCCGAAGCCTGCGCCAGGAACCGCAAGCACGCGCTCCTCGAGAAGCATGTCCACGAACGCGCGATCATCGGCGATCGGCGTGCGCGGAAAGGCGTACAACGCGCCGGCTGGCGTGGTCAGTTCGTAACCGATCGTCCGCAGTGCGTCACAGAGCAGGTCGCGATTGCGCCGATAGAAGCTGATGTCGCAGCACGCCGAAGCGCAGCGTGCGATGACGCGCTGCATGAACGCCGGGCAGTTTACGAAACCCAGCGTGCGATTGAGCGTTGTCAGCACGGGCAGCAATTCGTCGCGGGCCGGCGTCTGCGGTGGCACCGCGATGTAGCCCGCGCGTTCGCCCGCGATGCTCAGGTCCTTGGCGTAACTGCTGCAAACGATCGTTCGCGGATACTTGCCGACCGGCGTCGGACACCAGTCGCGATCAAAAAGGATGCGGCGATAGGGATCGTCGGCGATCAGATAGACGGGTTGGCCGCGCGACTCGACGTCGCGCAGCACGCGGGCGATGGCGCTCAGAACCTCGTCGCCGTAAACCGCGCCGCTGGGATTGCCGGGTGAATTGATCAGCACGGCCCGCGTTTTCGGAGTGATGGCGGCTTGGAGCGCCGCCAGATCCGGCTGGAAATCCGGCTTCGACCCCACGACGACGAACCGCCCGCCGGCGTGCTCGACGTAGAAGCGATACTCGGGAAAAAACGGGGCGAAGACGATCACTTCGTCGCCGGGATCGCAGATCGCACGCAAGAGCACGTTCAACGCCCCGGCCGCTCCGCTCGTCATCACGATGTCGGCGGCCGTAAACGGCGCGCGATATTCCGCGCTGAGAAACGCGGCGACGGCCGCGCGCGTCTCATCGAAGCCGGCGTTGGGCATGTAGCGGTGGCGGCCGGGTTCGTATTCGGCGGCGACGGTCTTTACGGCGTCGAAGAACTCGCGCGGGGGTGTCGCGTTCGGATTTCCGAGTGAAAAGTCGAAGACATTCTCAGCGCCATGCTCAGCCATCAGTCGGCGGCCTTTTTCAAACATCTCGCGGATGAATGAGCCGGCCTTGGCGTCGGCGGCGGATTTTTCGGCAACGGCGCGTCGAGCCATACTGCTCCCTTCGCTTGAGTGCGCATTCTGCGGGGGAGACGCCGATGGCGGAAGTGACGATCGGGTAGGGTCAGCGATCGCTTGGCAGCGTTGAGAGCGCTGGGACCGGTCTCCGACGTCTCCGACCGGTTTTTTTCCTCGAAGCCGCGCGCCCCTTATGAAAACAGACCGGCTATTTGCCTGCGGGCGCAGCCTCAAAGATCTGTTTCACCGGCTTGCCCTCGGTCCCCTTGGGCAGCTCCGCCCCGATCCAGTCGCAGGCCGTCGCAAACGTGTCCTCGGTCTTTACGGTCAGACTCGCGTGCTGCGTCAGGTCGTAGTTCGCTCGCACGCCCGGGCCGGCCGCGATCCACGGAATATTCCGGCTGCGAACGTCGTCCGCGCCGTGCGTGAGGCCCGCGCCGCCATGATCGGCGCTGATGATCACGAGCGTGGAATCGAGCGTGCCCTCATGCTTGAGCGCGCTCAGCAGCGCACCGATATCCTGGTCGGCGCGCCCGACCGCTTCGACCTGTTCGCGGCTGCCCCAGCCTTTTGAGTGCCCGACGATGTCGACCTCGGGGAAATGAACAAAAAACACGTCAGGCTTCTGCTGGGCGATCTTGACCGCTTCCTGCAACACGCGGTCGTCGTACACCTCCTCTTCTTGCGGAAGATAGATGTAGTCAATCGCCCCGGGTTTGGCGAACACGCCGAACTTACTCTTGCCGGCGGCCATCGCGGTGGTGCGGCCGGCCTTTTTCGCGACCTCGAACAGCGTCGGTCGCGACGGATAGACCGGCTTGGCCAGCGGAACGTCGTGATTCCACTCGATCTGGTGCACTTGCGGACGCACGCCGGTCATCATGCTGACGTGCGACGGAAGCGTGACGGAGACAGCCGTGGTCTGCGCCCAGAACGTGAACGATCCGCGCTCCATCAGTTTCCGCACGTTCGGCGCATCGGCCCGCAACAGTACATCCGGCCGCAGACCGTCGACGCTGATAACGAGCTCGCGATGATGATTCGCATCGTCGGCCGGCGGCGCGTTATGAGCGGAGGGCGCCTTGTCCTCGGAAGCGCCGTCTTCCTGACGCGGTGCAATGGCGCCGGCGACCAAGGCGAAAAGAATCAAGTACGAAAGTGAAAGCGCGGCGCGCATGCAGCCCTCCCGATGCGGAAATCCCGCGGGTGAAGGAGGGGATAATAGCGATGCGTTGTAAAGAAAGCGCACAGACCGCCCGCCGGCTCAGCGCTGCGAAATCGTCGCGAAATACCAGATCAGCAGGGCCAGCGCGATCGCGCTGACCAGCACGGTGAGGGTAATCTTGATCCAGCTCCACGGCCGCTCGCCCTGCACTTCTCCCGTGCGTGCATTCACCAGGAAGCGATAGGTCTTGTCGCGAAAGCGATAGGCGCTGATCCAGACTGGCAGCAGGAGGTGCTTGAACGTAATCCGGTCGTACTGGGATTTCGTGCTTGAGACCTGCTGATGGTCGCCGCCGATATCCGCGCAGATCGTGTGGTGGATGGTCGGCTGCATGCGGACCTTCGCGCGCTCGAAACCGTCCTCCAGTCCGATCTGGTAGCGCTCGGCCTGAAAGCCGCTCAGATATTCTTCGGCGTAGGCCGTGAGGGCCGCGAGGTCCCACGGTTCTAGTTCTTCGGTGTAGCGCTGCGGCAGCGACTGGCTCGCGAGCACGAGCACGTCGTCAAAGCTGTTGAACACCGTGCCGGAGACGGGCGTCCAGCGGGTGCGCGTTTCAGTGCGGGTCGTGGTTTGGCCGTTGCTGTCCGTGGTGGTGTACGTCTCGGTGTAATTGTCGCCGCGCATTCCCGTGTACCAAGTCGTCGCGAAGCAGTCGTACGTCCAGTAAGGCACGTACATTCCGGCGATGCTTGTGCTCTGCCGCGCGAAACGCCGCAGCTTGGTCGGGGCGAACCAGCGCCCGTTGATCCACTTCTGGAAAAGCTCCTCGGCCTGCGCGCGTCCAACTTTGAACGGCAGCAGCGAGCGCGGCGGAATTAGCGCGGTGCGCACACCGGCGTCCACCATTTCCGCGCCGCAGAACGGGCAGCACATCGCCGTCAGCGTCGGGGGGCGATCCACCTCGGCGGCGCAGGCCGTGCATTTGATCGTCGGCGTGGTGGGGACCTCGGCCGCACGCGCCAAGGCGGCGAGCTGGGCGCGAAAATCTTCCTCGCGAATCTGCTCGGCCGACTGGGGAATGTTGTTCTCGAAACCGCAGTATTGGCAGAGCAGCACGGCCGTGCCGGGCTGATAAGTCAGCTTGGCGCCGCATTGGCCGCAGGGAAAGCGGCGTGCGGCGGCGGGTGTGTTTACAGGGTTTGCGGCGGAGGTCTCGCTCATGTTGGTGAATATCGAACGTCAGACATTTGCGCCTGTCAATTCCGCCGGGATCGCGGCCCGACTACGATAGAAATCCGGGCCGGCGATCGGTGGCAGCCTTTGCCCGACCAAAAGGCGCGCATCCGCATCCGTCGGTTGATCAAAGGGTATTAGATCGCGGCGAACGGCCGATGGCGGAGAACGTGTCTCCCGGCGTCAGTCGCCGGCGCGGGTGAATCGGAATGCCGACTTTCGTCTACAAGGCCCGCAGTCTCTCCGGCCAGCCGGTCAGCGGCACGCTCGTGGCCGATACGTCCATGGCCGCGGCGCGCATGCTCGACGAGCGAAAGCTCATGCCGGTCGAGGTCAACGAGCTGAAAGAGGCCAATTCGGTCTTTACGGGCCGGACGCGCAAGATCAGCCAGTCCAAAGTCGGCGTCATCTACGAACAGCTGGCCGATCTGCTGCGCGCCGGCGTGCCCGTGCTGCGCGCCTTGGCCGTGCTCAGCAAGCAGGCCAGCAGCGGCCCGCTCATGCGTGTGTTGCGCGAGGTGCACGACAGCGTGGCCGGCGGCGACACGCTGGCCGACGCGCTGGACAAGCATCCGCACGCGTTCATGCCGCTGCACGTTTCGATGATTCGCGCCGGAGAGAAAGGCGGCTTTCTCGAAGACGTGCTGACGCGCCTTTCGGAATTCGTCGCGCGGCAGGATGCGCTGCGCAACAAGTTCATCGGCTCGATGATCTATCCGTGTGTGCTGCTGCTGGCCGGCATCATCGCCGTGACGGCCCTGATGCTGATCGTGGTGCCGCGCATCCGCGACCTGCTCGAATCGCAACAGCTACCTTGGAACACGCGCCTGATTTTCTGGATCAGCGATTCTCTACGCAGCACTACATCGCCGTGTTCGGCACCGTCGTCGTGGTCATCGTGGCCGTGGCCGCGTTCTTCCAAAGCGCGACCGGCAAGCGTTTGATGTCGACGATTCAGATCCGCGCGTGGGGCGTCGGCAAGATTTACACGATGGTCGCGCTCTGCCGCTTCTGCCGCATCTTCGGCACGCTGCTCGCCAACGGTATTCCGATTCTCACCGCACTGCGGATCGCGAAGGACTCGACCGGTAACGAGATTCTCAGCGAGGCGATCGAAAAGGCCGCCGAGTCCGTTTCCACCGGCGAACCGCTGGCGGTCCCCCTCGCGCAGAGCAAGCTCTTCCCCCCCGCGATGATCGACATGATCTCGGTGGCCGAGGAGAGCAACACGCTCGAAAAGGTGCTGGTGGAAATCGCCAACACGCAGGAAGAGCGGACCGCTCGACAGATCGACCTCTTCGTGCGCCTGCTGGAGCCGCTGATGCTGATGGTCATGGGCATGATGGTCATGTTCATCGCTCTGGCGCTGCTGCTGCCGATCCTGAAACTGTCGGCGGGTGGATTGAAGTAGCCGGCCAGCGATTTCCTCGGGGTATCGATCTGCGATGGCAGTGGCGGTGACGCTCATTTCCGGTGACCTGCTCGATCAGTCGGTCGATGTGATCGTAAACGCGTGGAATCGCAACGTGATCCCCTGGTGGCTGCTGGTGCCGCAGGGCGTTTCGGGGGCGATTCGCCGCCGCGCCGGGGTCGAGCCCTTTCGCGAACTGGCGCGTCACGGGCCGCTCGCTCTTGGGGCGGCGGTGCTGACGGGCGCCGGACGATTGCCCTATCGCTGGATCATTCATGTCGCCGGCATCAATCTGCTTTGGGTTTCCAGCCAAGCCTCGATCCGCGGTTCTGTGCGATCGGCCATGGAACTCGTCGAGCGACACGGCTTCGAATCGATCGCCTTTCGCTCATCGGTGCGGGGACGGGCAGAACGCCGTGAACTCGTGCGCGAACTGATGTGACGAGTTTTCACGACTTTCATCTACGGCACGCGTCATACTCGTGCGGTATTGTGCGAACGAGCGCGGCGCTTCGCCCGGTCGCGAATGACGCGTTCGGGGCGAGTCGTCATGTGGGCCATCCCACTGCTTGGATTTTGCATCGCCGCGATACTCGGCGCCGGCGTGCGTCGTTGGCAGCGCTTTTCAGCTTTTCGCTGCCCTGTCTGATGCCGCTGGCCATCTTCGTCTTGCCCGGGACGGCGCTCAGGGTGGTCATTCCCGTTTCCGGCACCCTTGAATGGATGATTTTCCTCAACGCAATCGGCTGGGGCCTGCCAACCGGCGCGATCCTGCTGGTCCGGGAGCACTTTCGGGCCCGCAAGGAAGTCATGCGGCGAAAGCATCGCTGTCACGGCTGCGGTTATGACCTGGCGCTCCTCACGTCCGCTCGCTGTCCGGAGTGCGGAGAGGTGATTCGTCCGCCGGAACCGACGAAGGGTCGAATTCCCTGAATTCTTCGAATTCTGGCGATGATTCGTCGACGTTGCCGCTTTGGATCAGCTCGATTCTGCGGCGCGCCTTCCTCCGACGGGCATGGAGACTTGCTGGAAGAAGATCGCTCTGAAGGTCGCAAACGCCACAACCAAGAGAGCGACGATGAAGACCGCGCATGGGCAACCAGCCAACAAGACCGAGAAGCGCCGCCGCAAACCAAAGCAGACAGACGACGACGGCGGCGACGATCACCTGCCGCAAGATTCTCTGCGCGGTGCGTGCCGTTTCAAAGACTCCGAGCCGCTCAGCGAGCGCCTGGTAGAAGTGCGCCATCAACCCAACGTAGACGACCAGGGTTGCGCCGCCGAACACTACGATCCACTCAGAGTATTGCGCAGGCCACGAGATTCGAGCCAGGATGGCGACCGTCGGCAGTACCAGAGTAGCGGTGCGCGCCGCTAGCCTGGCACGTTCGAACGACCTTGCTTGGCACCCTGGATAAGCGGCCGTCGCGAACCAGCTCGATAAAAGCCAGAGCGCCGCCGAGATCAGAATCGCTGCCTGAATGGGAATTCCGTCGCCGACGAGCCTAGTGCCGACGCAGCCCAGGAATGAACCGACCGTGGATCATCATGGTTGAACCCAGCGCATACCGCTGGCCCACCGAAGTTTCTCGATCGGCGCAAATCCAGTTGCGGAAGAGATGCCCCGGTCAGCGCCGCAATGGCCGGCGTACCGCATTCCGGGCAACGTGCAGTGTACGAAAGCCCGCGCACGTTGTAGCCGCAGCGCGGACACGCGCAGTCCGGATGACTTGTTCGACAAGCTCGGATCGGCCTTGCGGCGGCTCCGAGCGGCGCTCATTGGAACCGAGGGGGCGGGTTCGTCAACCTTCCTTGACGCGCTCGCGCACGACCTTCAGCAATGCCTGCGGATCTGGGCGATCCTGCAGTCGCTCGGCGATGTGCCGCCAGAGAATGTGGCCGTCGCGGCTGATCAGAAAATGCGAGGGGATCGCGATGTCTTCGTTGTTCGGACCGCCGCCGCGATGCACCACGCCGTAGCTGGTAATCGCGCTGCGCATCGCATCGCTGAGCAGCGTGAAACTTCAGGTCGAGCCGGCGGCCGCCTGCTGCGCGCTACGCTGCGGATCGACCGAGACGGCCACGATTCGCACGCCGAGCCGCTGCATTTCTTCGCTGATTCCGCTCAGGCCCTTCAGCTCGGAGACGCAGAACGGGCACCACGAGCCGCGATAGAAGACGAGCAGCACCGGCCCGCCGCGCGTCAGGTTCGAAAGGGCAATCTGCCGGCCGTCCTGGTCGGGTAACTGAAAATCCGGTGCGACGGTCAACGTCTCGGCCGCGCTCGACGCCTTCGGCAGGGACGCGAGCCAGAAAAACCAGAGGCAGGCCAGTGCCAGCAGGCCGACGTTGGCACTCCCGGTGAGTCGCACCCAAAGCCGATCGTCGCGCCGCGCGTAGATCGCCCCGGCGATGGCGCCGATTCCGACGAGCAGAAACATGGGCCACGCCGTGGATCGGATGAGCGGTACGTCCAGCAGGGCGAGATAAACCGGCGCGGCGATGAGCGCGGCGCACGTCGCGACCACCAGCGGCCACAAAGCCCGCGGCCGCGTGAGCGCGTCGGGAGTCGTGATGTCGATTCGCTCGGTGTACGTCTTGGCGCGCGTGCCGGCCTGAGACGCCCCCGGATGAGCCCCGGAAGCTTCGCCACGGGCCGCCGACCCACCGTTCAGTCGATTCAGCGCCGCGGAATTCCGGGTGCGAGGCAGTGTGTTCATCAAGGCTGGGATGCGGGCCGAGATGAGACGGTTACGCCCGTGGGGAATGACGAATCGCGAACAGCTAGAGCTAAGGGAGAAGATCAGGAGGGCGAGGTTCCCGCCGAGCCGCCGGAAATGCAGCGGGCAAACGAAGAGCCCAATCGCCGCGCGTCGCAAAACGCGCCTCATTCGCTCTCCGCTATTCCGTCATAGCTCGTACTGACTGCGCTCCTCGTCGCTCAACACGTCCGCCAAGCGCATGCGCACATAATCTACATCGATATGCACGTCCTTGTTTGAGGCATCGGATGCGTGAAACGCGATGTCTTCGAGCACTTTCTCGACGATCGTGTACAGCCGCCGCGCCCCGATGTTTTCGAGCATCTGATTGGCCTTGTAAGCCATATTCGCCATCTCGTGCAGCGCCTCGTCGCTGAATTTGAGCGACACGCCCTCGGTCGCGAGCAATCCGACGTGTTGCCGGATGAGCGCGCATTGCGCGGCTTGGTCAGAATCGCGTGATAATCCTCGGCCTCCAGATCGTCGAGCTGCACGCGGATCGCAAAGCGGCCCTGCAACTCCGGCATCAGATCGCTCGGGCACGATTGCGTAAACGCGCCGGCCGCGATGAACAGGATGTGATCCGTGCGCACCGGGCCGTAGCGTGTGCTGACCGTCGTGCCCTCCACGAGCGGCAGCAGGTTCGCCACGCCGGCGCGCGAGACATCCGGCCCGCCGAACTCGCCGGCCGGACTGCCGCAGATCTTGTCGATCTCCGGAGAAACACGAGGCCGGTCTGCTCGGCGTGTGACGGCGGCCGCGTGCAGCGCGTCGTGATCGATCAGGCGATCCGTTTCCTGTTGCTCCAACACGTCCCGGCTGTGCCGCCTGCGGCACGGGCAGCCGTTTGCGATGCGGCCATTCATCACGCGTTCGAGCAGGCTCTCGAACTCCATCTGGTCGAATCCCATCGTCGTCATCACGTGCGGCAACGAAGCGGCTCCTCGACCGTCACTTCGATCGTGCGGTCGTTCAGACCACCCGAACGGAGTTGTTCGCGCAGCTTCTCGCGCGTCCGCTTGCGGCGCTCGACCTGGTCGTCGCTGTCGTCGCCGGAATCGCCGAGCGGCAGGAGCTGATCCAGCACGCGATCCTCGGCCGCGCTGCGGGAGGTTTCGTGCACGCGCTCGGCGGCCGCCTGGCGTTCGAGGGCGATGGAGCGTTCCATGAGGTCGCGAACGATGCTGTCGACATCGCGTCCGTGATAGCCGACCTCGGTAAATTTCGTCGCTTCGACTTTCAGAAACGGGCGCGCCCGTCAAGATCGCGAGCCGCCGTGCGATCTCGGTCTGCTTGACGCCGGTCGGCCCGACCATGAGGATGTTCTTGGGCAAAACGTCGTCGCGCAGGCGCCCGGTGCTTCAGGCGTCGCCAACGATTCCGGATCGCCACCGCCACCGCCCCGCTTGGCGGAGTCCTGCCCGACGATGTAGCGGTCGAGTGCCTCGACCACCTGTCGGGGCGTGAGTTCATTCATCAAACGCAATTCCTCCGGACGTCGTCGCGCGGGATCGAGCGCAGCCGATCAATTGCCCGGCCCCCGTTGGCACGGCGCGGCGACAAAAAACAGCCCGCCATTACTGTATGCGGACGCGCTAGGGAACCGGTCTCCGACTTGGGAAGTGGGAACCGTAAGTGGAACCGGTCTCCAGCCGGTCTTCTCCGCGCGGGGCGTCGCGACGAACGCCGGCGTTTCATCCGTAAGTACGCCAACCGGAGTGCCCCAATGCCTTTGCAACCATCCTGTTCCTGGCCTGTATTCCGACGCCAAGCCCGAAAATTCCGCCGTCCGATCCGGAGATGGTTTCACGCGAGGTGCTGTTTTTTTCGCTGGAGTGTGCCAAAGCGGAGGAGAAAGAACTCGACGGCGTCGCGGCGCTGCTAAAACACTTTCACGAAGACATGAAATCCCTCCTGGGGCTCACCGAAGACGATTTCTCCACCAGTCGCGTACGCATCCGCATGCACCCGCCCGGCACGCCGCAATAGCTTCGGCTACGCCGCGATGGAAGGCGGACCAGTCGAGAAGACAGGCGCGCGGCGCGGCTACGTCGGGACGATCAACATGCCCAGCGTGGCCGCCCACGACGGACACATGCAGTCGAGCAGCGGCCATCTGATGGACCATCATTACTTCGACAAGCTCGTGCTGCACGAAGTGGCGCCGATCTATTTCGAACTCTTCGCCCGCGCACACGACCGCGAATATCACGACGCGCCCGGCTGGTTCGAGCAGGGCATGGAGGAATATGTCGCGGTCTTCCGCGCTGACGACTACTGGCACACGACCGGCTGCCGCGTCTATTACGGTCGCGAGCGCAACAATCCCGGCATTGACGTGGATTTCGGCCTCAATGTGATGGACGTTTACAACGACGGCCTGATCCTGACGAAATTCATCGCGGACGAGTTCGGCGAAAAAGCACTGTTGCAGATCATCGTGGCGCGGGAACCGACCTTCGGACGGCGATTGAAAGGCCGCCGGGGTCTCTTTCGACGAGTTCCTGAAACGATATGTCGCCTGGCGAGCGCGCGTGATCGAAAAGGCGTAGCGCTTTCGCTCAATGCAGGTCGCGCGCGGCGTAGCAACCGATGACGTCCAGCAGCGTCGCCGGGACGGCCGCGGAGTCGAGCGCTTGCCGCCAGCCTGATTTCGGGAAATCCGGGGCGGCCTCGTGGCGCAGCCCCAGCGGTTTTCGCAGCCGCTCGATCGCGTAACGGACGGGGATCCAATTCACCTCGCGCCGCACACGAAGCAGTCGCAATCCGGCCGCTTGAAGAAGTCGCCGCAGCGACTCGACCGTGAAAAAGAAGAGGTGCTCCGGAAGGTTGAAAAGGTGCCATTGCGCGCCCGTGAAACGCGCGCAGAGCGAGAGCAAATCGCCGGTGGAGAGCGCGAGAAGACCGCCGGGAGCTAGGAGCGCCGACGCGGTCAGCAAGGCGGCGCGCGGGTCGCGGACGTGCTCGATCACGTCCCACAACGCGACACAATCGGCGCTCCGTGTTCCAAACAAACGGTGGGCGTCTTCCAATTCCGCGCACTCCACGGGGAAGCCCCGCGCGCGCGCCACGCGGGCCGCATACTCGCTCACTTCCAGACCGCGTGCTTCCCATCCCGCCCGGCGAGCTTCGTCGAGAAAGCAGCCCGTTCCGCAGCCGAGTTCGATCATTCGAGCGCCGGGACTCGTGCCGGATGGACCCGGCCGTACACGCCGGATGTAGCGCAAGCGGGCGCGCGCGGTCAGGCGGGCGGCCGGCTCGAGGGCCGCGTAATCGTCGTAGCCCTTCGTCGCCTCGGCGGATTGAAAGTAGTCGCGATCGTAAAAGCCGGCCGGATCAAACTGTGGCCAGTTCCACCAGCCCAGTCCACAACGCGGACACCGCAGCAGTCGCTCGCCGTTTTTGAGCCGCAATCCGCGGCGCGGCGGAATATCACATGCGGGACAGACGAGCGGGGCGGCGGAATTCATCGATCCCGCGCTGCGGCCGTTCCGGGACGCATCGAGTACGCGTGTTCCGGGCCGGGATAGCGCCCATCCGCGATTTGCGCGGCGTAGTCGCGCATGGCCGTTTCGATCGTCTGATTGAGGCGTGCGAGCACGGGCACGAATTTCGGCGGGCGCGTCAACGTGAAGCCGAGCATGTCGTGCGTGACGACCACGTGCCCGTCACACGCCGGCCCTGCGCCGCAGCCGATCACCGGCACGCTCGTCGCGTCGACGACGGCCTGGGCCGCCTCGGGAGGAATCGCTTCCAGAAGCAGCACGCTCGCGCCGGCGTCGACGGCTCGCCGGCAGTCGTCTACGAGGTTGGCTACTTCGCCGTCCGTTCGGGCCTGCGCTCGATAGCCCTGCGGGGTTTGCACCGATTGCGGGCGCAGTCCCAGATGCGCGATCACGTCAATGCCGCGCGCCGCGATCGCGGCCACGTGCGCCTCAAAGCCCTCTTCGCACTCGAACTTCACGGCGTCGCAGCCGGCCTCGGCGCAGAATCGCTCGGCGGCGGCGACCATCGTCGCCGATCCGCCCAGGGTTGATTCGTAGGGCATGTCGCCGATGAGCCAGGCCAGCGGCGCGCCGCGCCGGACCGCCGACGCGAGCGGGATCATCAGGTCGAGCGCCACCGCGCGCGTGTTCGGATGTCCCAGCACGACGCAGCCCAGCGTGTCGCCGACGAGCAGCGACGGAATCTGTGCGGCGTGGGCGGCGGCTGCGGTGGGAAAATCGTACGCGGTGAGAACGGCGAACTTGCGCTGCTCGGACTTCCAGCGGCGAATCTCGTCCAGCGTGACTCGGGTTGGAACGGCCGGCTGCATGGCGTCTCGCGCTCGTTCGCGCCCGGCGGGGGCGCGTCGCGGAGATGATAGGTCGCGCGCCCGCCGCGTACCACCGATGTCATCTGGTCGCGCGCGTCGGGAGAGAAATTCGTGAAATCGGCGTATCAATCGTCTGCCGCGCCCTCTCGACTGAAATGAATGAACCCACCCGCGCGGGCATCGCAGGCCTTCGCGGAGCCGATTCCGCAACCTGCCGCGGCGGTCAGACCTGCCCTCCTCGCTTCGCAGGACCGCCGCGGCCCTCATTTTTTTGACGCGCATTCGCCGCTTTCCGTTTTGGGATTCCGAAGCCGCCGCACCCGCGATAGAGTGTGAAGGCCGCCAAAGGGACCGGTGTGCGCGGAAACGCCGAATTGATCCAGCAGTGCCTGAGCGGCAGCCAAGCCGCCTGGGACGAGCTTGTCGAGAGGTTCGGCCGCCTCGTTTACTCGATTCCGCGTCGCTATGGGCTCTCGTCCGCCGACGCGGATGACGTGTTCCAGAGTGTTTTCGCGCACCTCTTTCGCAATTTGGAATCGCTGCGCGACGCCGGCCGCGTCTCTTCGTGGCTGATTACGACGGCGCATCGGGAGTGCTGGCGCGTCGGCAAAGGGGCAGGCAGGTACACCCATCTGGACAGCGTGATGCACGACGTGAGCGAACCTTCCGCCCATGATGCCGAGCGGTGGGAGCAGCAACATCTTGTCAGGGAAGGGCTTAGGGAGCTGGGTGGCCGCTGTGAAGAGCTGCTGGTGGCCCTGTTTCTCGACCCGGCCGAGCCGGATTACGAGGCAGTTTCAGCCAAATTGAATATTCCGATCGGCAGTATTGGGCCGACCCGGGCCCGGTGCTTTGAAAAACTCCAGAAGATTTTGCAGAAAAAGGGGTTATGAAAAGTGACCGTCCCCGTTTCTGACCGCTAATCCCCCGGAAATTTTGCGAGAAACAAAAAAAATTTCGGACCTTGAGTGGAAATCTTGCGCGCAGGGTGCCTAGAACAAGATGTCTGAAGTTTGAGCTAACTCCTCCTCCTGTAGAAGGGAACCCGTCCTCCGAACGGGTTCCTTTTATTTTGCGCCTAGATCAACGGGCCGGCCGGAACCACTCCGCTGAGAAAGCGGCGGGAAGCCGACCAGCTGTGAGGCCGATCCGCTTCCCGCCATTTTCTTAACAATCGGTGAACGAGCGGAGACTGCCGGGCCTACGGCTTCTCCTTCATCGCTTCCGCGTGCTTGGCGTAGGCCGCCTTGTTCTTTGCAATTTCCTCAGCTGCGATTTTCGAGTATTTCGCGCTGTCCTTCTTGAAGGCAGCCGGACATGCGCCGCAGCAGAAGTAGATCTTCTTTCCGCCGTCTTCGACAAACTTGTCCGGCGCGATGTCCTTGCCGCTCACGGGGCAGGTCGTCTGGTAGGTGAAACTGTCATCGAGTGCCTTTTCGTACGACTTCGGATCCTTCTCATACTTGGCGAGCGCGTCCTTGTTCGCGAAATAGATGTCCTCGACCGCGCCGGCGTGGAACACCTTCGAGTCGATCGCGCCGCCCGTCACCGGGCACTTGGTCTGCACGCGCATCAGCGGCATGGCCTTCCACTGGGCCCGCACCGCGCTCATGTACTTCGTGGGATCTTTCTCAAACTCGCCGATGCAGTCCTTGCAGCAGAAATAGACGCGCTTGCCCTGATAGTGGGTGAAGACCTTCAGGTCGATCGGGTCCTTGCCCATGACCGGACAGAGCACGTCCGCATGGGGCTGCTTCATGTCGTCTTTGCCCTTCGCATCCTGCGGACCCGCCCAGACCGCCGCCGCGCCGATCGAAAATGCACTTAACGCAACGAATATCGCCGCCCGTTTCGTCTTGCTCAGCATCTCAGAATTCTCCCTGGTTGTGTTCGTTCCGGCGATCGCGTTACGGAGTCTGCGCGGATCGCTCGCGTC
>JBGAJB010000372.1:0-2884 GCA_044225155.1 Phycisphaerae bacterium
GGAGCGCAGCGGCGAGCAGACGACCCGCGCGCAACCAAGGCGTGAGAGGAGAAGTCGTAGAGGAGGCGATGAAGTACGACGATTGCACGGCGATTCCGCCGCCTGTTTAGCGCATCTGCCAGCGCGTCAGGCGGTATTGACGATCCGCGAGCCACATGCGATCCCAGTCGTCGGCGATCTGGCGCATATCCATGTCGAGGGCGCGTTTCGCCGTGTATTTTCGCTCTTCATAAGTCTTGGCCACGCCGTTGCAGCCCGTGAGCGCGACCAATCCGACCAATCCGACCAGCACAACCAAAGCGCGCATGGAATTCACTCCGTCCGGCACTACGCCCAGACGCAGGAGTTTGCGGCGGCGGGCGGTGAATGTCAACCGAATTTGCGGCGCGGTCGATTTTCCCTGAATTCGGCGGCCGCGGCGGCCTTGGCGCGCGCGCCAGGACTCAATCGAGCGCGCCGGACTTGGCGGCCGATTCGACGTCGATCTGCATCTGGCGCAGGAACGTCGAAAGCTCGTGGTCACCGGGTTTGGTTCGCGTCGCGCGGGCAATCGACGAGTCGCAGAACGCGTTCGCGTATTTCACGGCGTCGAAGGAAGGCGGTGTGCGACGTCCCGCGGGCGTGTAGGCGATGTTTATCGCGTGCTCGTGAGCGGCATCGGCGCCGCTCTCGAAGAACGCTTGGTACTTTTCAAAGCCGGCGCTCTTGCTGCAGAGGTCGGCGAGCCGCTCCTGCACGCCGTCAATTTTCGCGTCTACATCAGCGCGCTGCTTCCCACGATAAAAAGCAGCCGCGGCGCCGGCAGCCATGACAACCAGAATCCAGACCACACGCTTCATCTCTAATTCTCCTCAGCGGATGTGACGTTGAACAACGATATTTTAGCCATCCGAGCTGGTCAAAGTCGAGAGAGGGGGGAGCGGGGGAAGGTGAATTTCAGTGAACGGATTGGCACTCGATCATTTGGGTTCGACAAGCTGACGCGCAGTCGAATTCCCCTGCCGGAGATGCGGCGTGATTCAGGCAAAGCAGGCGAGGCGAGTTTCGATTTGAGCCGGAAGCGACTCGAGTAGGTCGCACACTTCGGCGTCTTCCGCCAGCCCCAGGGCCTGGACACAGGGCAATTCGAAGAAGTCGTACGCCGTATACGGCCCGTAGCGCAGCAGCGCACAAACACAATCCGAAAGCTGCACAAGCTGGCGCTCGCGGAGCAATACATCGTCCTCCACGGGCGCGTGATGATGGTCGCCAATTACTTCCGGCAGCGGCCGCGACAACCGCCACTCTTCGGCGACGCGGCGGCCGACCGCTTCGTGCCAGTTGACGCAGAGGCGGTCAAAGACCACGCGCGGCACGCGGCGGCCGTGCGTTTTCTGGTAGTCGGAGACAAATGCGAAGAGCGCGAGACAGCCGACATCATGCAGTAACCCCAATAGAAGTGCATCGCCTTCGTTTACATCGCAGCGCCGCGCGAAATGCGAAGTCGTGACCGCCGAGGCCACGCAGCGCTGCCACAATCCGTCCGCAAGCGCGCCGTCGCCGCGGCAGGCGTTCATCAAGTCCCGCAGCGCGTAGGCGAGAGTGATGGACGAAACCGCGCGCACGCCGAGCCGCGTAAAGGCGCCTTCCAGCGAATCGATCTCGACCGCGGGCGGTGCGGCCGCGATGGCCGTGCGCAGCACCGCGCCCGCCAAGGCGGCATCGGCCCGCATTACCCCGGCCAAGTCCTCGAATTCCAGGTTCGGATCGCGGATCAACTGCATGGCGCGGCGCGCGACGGCCGGAAGACGCGGAACCGGAAAGTCGGCGGCGCTCAGCTGATGGGAGAGCTGCTCGAAGAGATCGCGATCCACGAGGCCGCTTTCGCCCGTAACGCGCGGCTGCCAGAGCGTGCGCGCGCCACGCGGGCGGTACCACGGCGGTTCGTCGGTTGATCGCGGCGCGCGCGCGTCGCTGAAATGCAGAATTTTCGGCTCGGCGGCGGAGGCCGGCGGTTCATCCACGGCGACCGGCGAGTCGGTGCCGGCTGAACCACCCGCAGGGCGGCGGAAGTAGTTGCGGACCTGATCGAATACACCCATGGCACGACCACTCCGGCGCGCGATTTCTCCGCGAATCCGTCACTCCAGTCTCAAATTTGGATTGGCGACAGGCACGGCTGAGGCGTTGCTCTCACCGAGTCGCGGATTTTCTCGGTCCAATGCGGCGCTTCCCTCGTCGAAATGCGACATGAGGTGACAAAGGACCGGAAGTCCGGCGCGGTCGGAGCCTATCGCGACCTACGGTTCTGGAAATGCCGCGTGCCGCGACGAACAAACAGCGAGCGGACGAATGCGACCTGTTGGCGTGGGCGCGGAGTCACCTTCCCGAGTATTTCTCCGACGCGCCGGCCGCGTTTCACGAAGAGCTGCTCGGTGATTTGGCGAAGGCGGAGAAGCGGCTGATTGCCCGCGTCGCGCCGCGCGGCCACGCGAAGAGCACCTGCGCCGCATTGGCCTATCCCCTGTGGTGCATCTGCGAGCGGCGGCGCAAGAACATCGTGATCCTGACGCAGGAAATGTCGCTGGCGAAGCAGTTCGTCCGCGACCTGCGGCAGGAATTGGAGACGAACGAGCAAATCACGGCACGCTATGGCGAGCTTCTGCGCGCAGCGCCGCAAGCTGTGAAACGCGCCCCCGCGAAGAAAGCCGGATTGCTGAAACGAACCGGCAAGACGAAGGCTCCCGCCCAAGCCGCGCCCCGTCGCAAGCTGCGAATCACCGATCAATGGTTCCAAACGACGACCGGAGTTACGGTTCAGGGCCGCGGCGTCGGCTCCAGCCTGCGCGGCACGCGCGTCGGGGCCCATCGGCCGGACCTCGTGATATGCGACGACATCGAGCGC
>JBGAJB010000373.1:0-2880 GCA_044225155.1 Phycisphaerae bacterium
GCTCCAGCGCTTCCGGGTGTTTGAGCAGCATGTCGCCCCAAAGGCATGGCCGCCGGCCCTGCGAAAGCAGCCATTCGCATAAACCTGCGAAGTAATCCGCGTACAGCTCGCCCGGCCCGCCGAGTTTTTGCGCTCGCTCCGCACAGAGCGGGCATAAGCCCAGCAAGCGCGTTTCGTCGCCGCCGACGTGAATCCATTCCTCGTCGAATGCCGCGAGGGCGTCGGTTACGAGCCCGCGCGCGAACGCGACGCATTCCGGGCGCGAGGGGCACATCTGCAGCGATCCGGCCGACGGTCCCTCCGCCAGCCACTCGCCGCCGGAGGCGCGAATGAAGCCCTCCATGTGGCCGAGCGTATTGAGCAGGGGCATCAGACGAATCGCGGATCCGCCCGACGAGGCGCGCAGCGCCGTCCTGATTTCAGAAACGTCCCGCGGAGTCAGACAACCTGGACCGGCGGCCCAGGGAGCACTGGGAGAGGCGTAGCGATGTTCGAGGTAAAGGCCGAGGACGTCGTAACCGGCGGCTTTCGAGCGGCGCGCGAGATCGATCAACTGCGTGGCGGAAAATGATTGCTCGCGGGCGATGTCGAGCGTCCAACCGGCGATCATCGGCGTTTTCCCTTGCGCTAGGTTCGCGGCTCGAACTCGCTCAAGCGGTCGCCGGCGGAGCGCCGCAAAGCGAGCGTAGTTGGCGAATCTGCTCCTGCGTTCCGAGCACGACGAGCACGTCGCCCGCTTTGAGGTTGTCGTTCGGCGCGGGACTGGCGAGCAGCTTTCCGCTGCGCCGCACGGCCACGATGCTCGCGCCGGTGCGCTCGCGCACGTGAGCGCTGCCGATCTTCTGATCCTCCAGCGGCGAACCGGCCAACACGACCGCTTCTTCCAGCACGAGTTCCATCCGATCGTCATGCATGACGACGTCCAGAAACTCAACGACGGTCGGACGGAGCGCCATCTGTGCGAGCCGCCGCCCGCCGACGCCGTAAGGCCACAGGACGCGATTCGCTCCGGCTTTCAGCAGCTTGGGTTCGCTCGATTGTTGGTTCGCACGCGCGACGATCAGCAAACGCGGATTCAATCCGCGTGCGGAGAGTGTGACGAGCAGGTTGGCCGCGTCGTCCTCGACCACCGCGACCAGGCCCTCGGCCCGTTCGATCCCCGCGTGACGCAGAATCTCGTCGTCGCCCGCGTCGCCGCGCACGATCGGGAAGCCGGCCGCATGCGCCCGCTCCAGCGCATCCTCGGCCGAGTCGATCACGACCAACTCGCGTCCGGCGCGCCGAAACTCGCGCGCCACCTGTTCGCCCATGCGCCCGAAGCCGCAGACGATGTAGTGATGCTGCATTGCTGCGATCGTGTTTTCCATGCGATGACGCTCCAGCAGGCCGCCGAGTTGCCCCGCGATCAGGTAGTTGGCGACGGAAGTCGCGGCGAAGGTGAAAGCGCCGACTCCGCCGAGAATGACAAGGATCGTGTACGCGCGCTCGAGCGACGTCAGCGGGTGTACCTCGGTGAAGCCGACGGTCGTGACGGTGATGACGGCCATATAGAGCGCGTCGAGCGGAGTCCAATGATCGCCGAGCAGGTAGTAGCCGATGGCCGCGACAGCGATGACGCCCGTCATGAGAAGGAGCGCGAAAAGCAGCCGGCGCTCCAGCGTCGCGACATGATTCGGCATGAGCGGGAGTGTAGCGAAGGATGCAAACGGCTGACTGAGCCGGGCAGAGTGCGGACAATTTCGCACTGCGGGCGAAACGGCGCGCCGCGCGTTCTTTTCCCGACAATCAGCGATTATCGCCGTCGAGCAAGCCGCCAATCGCGCCGAGCACACTGCCTTCTTCGCGGTGTTTGCCGGCGATGCCGTGCGCGGCATGCACACGGTCAGCCAGGCGCGCAAAGGGCAGGCTTTGCATCCAGACGTCGCCGGGGCCGGTCATGAGCGCGAAGAACAATCCCTCGCCGCCGAAGAGCGTGTTCTTGAAGCCGCCGACGAATTGGATGTCGTATTGAACGCTGGGAGCGAAGGCGACCAGGCAGCCGGTATCGACGCGCAGCGTTTCGCCCGGCCCGAGCCGCTTGTGGCAGAGCGTGCCGCCGGCGTGCACAAACGCCAGCCCGTCGCCGGAGAGCCGTTGGAGAATGAATCCTTCGCCACCGAAGAGTCCCGCACCGAGCCGCTTGGTGAACGCGACGCCCACGCTCACGCCCCGCGCGGCGCAGAGGAATGAGTTTTTCTGGCAAAGCAGCTCACCGCCGAGCTGTGCCAGATCCATGGTGATGATCTTGCCCGGGTAGGGGGCGGCAAACGCGGCCTGTTGCTTGCCCGGCCCGCGACCTGTGAAGGTGGTCATGAAAAGCGATTCGCCGGTAAGCACGCGTTTTCCGGCGCTGAGCACTTTTCCAAAGAAGCCCTGATCCCGCTGGCTCGGGTCGCCGAATTGCGTCTCCATCTGCACGCCGGGTGACAGGAACATCATCGCGCCGGCTTCGGCCAGAACCATCTCGCCCGGGTCGAGCTCAATCTCCACGTACTGCATGTCGTCGCCGATGATGCGATAGTCGATCTCGTCGCTGCGACGGGCGGCGACCGGCGTCGGCGGCGGGGACCATTGCGGATCGGGCGCGCTCTGCAGCGTGGACACGTGCCGCGCGGCGACCCAGTTCGTCATGCCCGGTCCGTACACCAGCGTGTCCGGCCCGCTGGCTCCGGCGATCACGCTCAGCAATTCTTCACGCGTGACGGGACCGACCGGCTTGCCATCCTTCACGTAATACCACTGGGCGTCCGACATTTTCACGCTCCCGTTGAGCCGTGCTCCCACGGCCGCGAAACCAAACGACAAATGCCGAGTGCCAAACGCTCCCGGGATCCCCCCGGC
>JBGAJB010000024.1:0-22842 GCA_044225155.1 Phycisphaerae bacterium
CGTGTCGCCCAGACGCAGCTTGGCCGCGATCAGATCGATCACCGCCAGCGTGTCGACCGTGCGCAGAATGGCTGTCTCATTCAGATGAATCTCGTGCGCCAATTCCCAAAGCAGCCGCGCGATTTCCTCGGCTTCCTCGCTGCGCAGATTGCTGATGCGGTTGTTCAATTCGACGGCGACCGCCGGCTCGATGTAGAGCGTCGCGCCGCTGTCCGAGCTGCGATGCACAATTCCCGGCACGCGGCCGCGATATTCCGTGCGCACCGGCAGGACCATGCGGTCGCCGTGGAAGGTGTGATTCGGGAATTGCAGGTAGCGCCGCACGCTCGGATCGGTCAGCAGCTTGTCCACCGCGCTGGTGATCTGGGCGGACGAGTCGGCGATCTCGCGTCGAATGCGCGACAGCTTCGGACTCGCATCATCGCGCACCTGTCCGCGCTCGTCGATGACGCGCTGGATGTGATCGGCGATCAGCCCAAAGTCGCCCACGCGCTCGGCGAGGTGGCGAAGTTCTGGATATTCCGCGGGCAGTTCGCCCAGGTGCGCGCCGAGCGCGTGCGTTGCGCGCAGCGTGTCGCCGATCTGCGCGATTTCCTCGACCGTGACGGTCAGCGGCGGCACGCAGCGCTTCACGATCGGCCGGATATCGCTCACCCCGCCGAAAGGCGGCATGCCGCGCAGCTCGCGCAGCGCGCGCAGCTCATTGACCTGCGCCAGCCATCGCTGCACGAGCGGCAGCTTCGTCACCGGCTGAATGTGCATCGCCAGCTCGCGGCCCAGCGCGCAGGACGCATGGCTCGCGAGCAATTCGCGGACGCGCGAAAAGTCGAGACAGTCGAGTGAGTGACGATCCATCAGGCGGCCAACGCTCAGCAAAGATCCGGCGGGCGACGTCAATCGGCGCCAACGCGGGAAGGGTACAGGGAATCAGGCCGCCGTGGTGCGGGAAACGGCGCATTCCATTGATCTTGGCGCTGTGGACCGGGTCCGGCTACTTCTGCTCTTCCCCCTCGTTCTTGATCTCGTCGCGGGCCTTTTGCTTGGCCTTCAACAGGCGCGAAGTGAAATCCGCCTCGGTCGTGGCCGGCTTCTTCTTCGTCGGACGGGCCACAACCGGTGCGTCGGTTTCGCTCGCTCCGCCCAGCGCCTGGGAAAGCTGCTCGGTCGCTCGGCTGTCGGCGGCCGCGCCGTCCCAGCGGCGTGAGCGTTCGGGGGCGGGTTCAGATTCGCCGGATTTCGTGGCGGTTTCGCGCGTCTTTTCGCGCGTGCCCTTCAGCGACGCCAGGACCGCTTCGCTCTTTTCGCCGGTCGTCCGCACTCCCCCAATTTCGCCAATGTAGCGGCGCAGTTTCCTGGCCAGCTCGATCGGGTTAATCGCGATGCGCCGCACGGCCACGTCGATTAGGAACAGCAGCAACATGTAACGAATCAGGTCTTCCCAGATCGGCCGCTTCACTTCGGCCGGCTTGAGCGTCGACTCGTCGAACGCCTGCACCGCCTGATCGAGCGTCAGCTTTCGCCCGCCGGTTTTCTCCGCGAGTTGCGAGAGAAAAGGCTCGTTCGCGCGCAGTTCGCGATACTCGGGGGAAAACGCGACCGAAACGCCCGATTGCAGCGTCCCAGACACGGCGTTCGCGCCGCTGCCCATCTCATATTTCAGGTTGACGACGTAGCTGCCCTGATCGCGCGCGTCGAACTCGGCTTCGTAGCGTCCCGGTCCCGTCTGCGTCAGTTTGAGCGGTGCGGCCTGCTGATTCGGATCGACAAGCGTGCCCGCGATGCGCATGAAGTTGATCGTCGAGGCGTTCTTGTCCAGCGCATCGATGCGGATACGTCCCTTGCCGCCGTTCACGCTGGTCGCCACGTCGAAGGCCGCCGCCGCGGACTGGCGCGACACCCAGCGAATGATCTGCGCCCAGACTTTGCTGAACTTCGGCCAGCCGGCCCACTCCGCGCCCCAGCGCGTCCACATGCCGCTGGTGAAGGCGACCGATTTGCCGAGACCTACCTGCCAGTGCGCGAGAATCGGGTCCAGGCCGTCTTCGGTCTTGCGAACCAAGGGCACTTGCGCGAGCGGTCGCGGCGTGCTGAGGACGTATCCGCCCAGTTGCGGCATGCCCTCGCCCGCCAGCCCCTCGATCAGCGTGCTGAGCGAATCGGCGATGCGCGGCGTAAACGGATTCTCGTTCAGCAGCGAGCGCTGCACGATCCGCGATTCCTTGATGAAAATCTGCGGCAGCTTGCTGAAATCGTCGCAAGCATACGCCCGTCCGCCCGTGGTTTCGGCAATCCAGCGCGCCTTCCCCATGTCGACGTAGTGTCCGCCGAAGCCGATGCCGACCGTCGAGCAGGTGATGCCGTACCGCTTCATGTCGTCGATCACGTCCTGCCGCGGCGGAGCCGGATCGAAGTCGGAAATGACGATCATGTGCTTCGCGCCGGCGTCGGGGCGATTCGAAAGCGCCTTCACCGCCGCCCGCATTTGCGGATCGAGATCGGGCATATCCCCCATCTGCATCTGCTTGATCATGCCGATGATGCGCGTCTTGTCCCCGACCTCTTGCAGCGGCACATCCCAGTATTCCTGATTCCCGCCCGTCCAGCGGAAGGTCAGCACGCCCACCAGATCGCGGCTGCTGAGCGTCTTCACCGCGGCGATCGCGATACGCTCGCCGATGAAATTTCCTTCCGGAATCTCGCAGGCGTGCATCACCAGCGTCAGTGCGCCCTTGGGAATCTGCTTCTTGCTCTTGATGTCAAAGCTGACCGGCATCACTTCTTCGACCGGCGTATCCATCCACCCGCCCGCGCCGAATGACTCATCACCGCCGAGCATCACGAGCCCGCCGCCCAGATCGCGCACATAAACCGCCAGCGCCCTGCGTTCTTCGTCGCTGAACAAATTGGCGGGCACGTTGTTCAGAATGACGGCCGAGTATTCGAGCAGGCGCACCTGATCCAGCGGACTCTCGCCGGCGAGCTCGACGTCCGACTCGATCTTTTCTGATTGCAGCGCGCGAGAAAGGATTTGTGCCGAATCCCAGTCGGATTTCTTCTCCGCGCCGCCCTGCGTCAGGATCAGGATGCGCCCCTGCCCCGAAACAACCGTGAACGCCCGGCCCTCGTTGTTCGCCAGGATCGTGTCGGCCTTCGCATCGTCCGGCTCGAACACGGCCCGGAAGCGGTGCGCGCCGGCCGCCCGCAGCGGCACCGGCAATTCCACGCGATTCGGCCCGGGATTCAGCTCGATCGGAAAGCCGGCGCTCGGACTCTTCGGATCGAGATCGACCAGCTGTTCATTGTGATAGAGCAGCACGCGCCCCTTCGTGGCCTTCTGCGCCCGCATCACCATTTGCAGGTTGATCGTTTCCTCGGCGTTGGCGGTCGGTGGCGCCGAGAGTCGCTCAAACACGACTTCGTTGTCATGCGAGTAGTTGATCGGCACGACGTCGATCGGCACGCCCGCCGCCGCGTACTGATCCGCTTCGATCAGCGCCTGCCCGACGTTTTCGTTCCCATCGGACACGACAACCACGCGCCGCGCCTTGTCCTCGGGAAAGAGCGCCATCGCCATGCGCAGCGCGGCCGCCAGATTCGTTTCCTGCGGCGCCGGCGCATCGCTGATGCGCGTGACGCCGACGGTGGCCATCGGAAGCTGCTCGACCGCGGCGCGCCCGTCAAAGGCGATGATCCCGAGCCGGTCCTTCGTCGCCCGCAGCGACTTCAGCGTGCCCTTGGCAAAGTCGAATTCCGCCTCCTGCTGCGGACGCGGAATGCTGAACGAGCGATCCACCAGCAGCATGACGGCCGTCCCGTCGCTGCGGCGCACGCCTTCCGCGCCGGCCAGCGCGAGAATAATCAGTGTCAGCACCGCGATCCGCGCTCCAATCGCCAGCCAGCGCCGGATCGGTCCCAGTCCCGCCAGCGAACGAAACGAGAAGACGATGATGAGCGGCAACAGCGCCAGCAATACCAGGTAGCCGGGCGTGTCGAAGCGCAGCCAGGGAATCCACGCACCGAGAATCATGCCGCTCACAGGTGTCCGACGCGGAGGCCGTCGACGACCTGCACGCGATTGTTGCCGGAGTCTACTACGAAAACGCGGTCCCGCTGCCCGATCGCCAGCGCCCAGGGATACGCCAGCTCACCCGGATGACGCCCCGTGCGCCCCCAGAAGCCCAGCGGCTTACCCGCCGCGCTGAAGCGCTGAATGCGATTGTTCCCGTATTCGCAGACCAGCAGCGTGCCATCGCTCAGTCGATCGATGTTGTAGGGGAAATTCAGTTCGCCGCTCTCGCGCCCCAGCTTCCCAAACGTGCCCAGCAGCTTTCCGTCGGCGTCGAAGTGGCAGATACGGTGATTGCACGAGTCCGCGATCCAGAGCGTCTGATCCGGCGCGACCAGAATCGCCTGCGGCCGCACCATCGCGGCTTCGGCCGGCTGCGTGGCGAGACTGCCGGTCGGGGCGTCCGGCATCGTGCTGGAGGCGTAGGCCGAGCCGCCGAAGCTGGTGATAAATTTCCAATCGGGCGTGAATTTCGAAACCCGGTCGTTTCCGCCATATTCCGAAACGTAAATCTCGCCTTTGGCGTTCACCGCTACATCCGTCGGCAAGCGGAACTGTCCCGGCCCATCGCCAAATTCGCCGAACATCCGCACCAGCGTCCCGTCCGGCTCATAGACCAGCACGCGCGAGTAGTGCGTGTCAGCCGCGTAGATGCGACCGTCCGGGCCGCAGCCCAGGCCGGTCGGCTTGCCCTTGTCGATCTCCGGCGTGCGCCAGACGCGCTCGAACTCGCCCTTTTGCGAGAAACACTGAATCCGCCCCGCTTTATCGACGACGTAGAGCAGTCCGCCGGGCGCGATCACCGCCGCCCGCGGATAGTTGAACTCCAGCGGCCCCATGCCAGTGCGGCCAAATACGAACTCCGGCTCCTCAGCCGGCGGCTGGGAGCATCCCCCCAAGCCCGCCGCCAACAGCATGCCCACGACCACCACGCCGATGCGGGCCACGCGCTGGAATGAAAGCAGGCATGCTTCGCTGCGGGAAGACGATGAGCGCGGACCGGCACTGGCCATATGAGCAATGTACGGAAAAACGGCGCGCGGGGCGCATCGGGTGCTCCGCATGGGGGCCCGGGGGCCGGGAGGCTGCGCGGAGACCGCGCTTCGCTGCCGCGCGGGCCGAACTTAGCCACCGCTCAACGGCGTTGGTCGGTAGCTTGCCGGCAGTTTCTAGAATGTCGCGGTCATGTCTGCAGATCAATTCAAAGACTGGCTCCTCAGGTTGCTCGATCAGCCTTGGTCGTTCTACGGCGTGGCGTTTTTGCTCGGCGGGATTGGCTTGCGCCTCGGATGGGCCGGACTGTGGGGCGACCGGGCCCGCGGACGGCGACGCTGCCCGAAGTGCTGGTACGACCTGCGCGGCACGACCGGCCTGCGCTGCTCCGAATGCGGCTTTACGGCCCGTGCGGAGCGACAACTTTTCCGTAATCGCCGGCGTTGGAGATGCGTCTCGCTCGCGCTATTCCTGATCGCGGCCGGGTCAGGGACCGCGCTTACGCCGCAAATCCGGCGCTCGGGTTGGAGTTCAATCATTCCGACGAGCGTGTTGATCGTCTTGTCGAATCCACGCCTGCCGAAGGCAATCTCGGAGAATGCCGAACTACTCCTGTTTCGAAATTGCTGGGGCGGACGCAATTTGTCCGCATTCGATTGGAACCTCATCGCGCGAACACGCATGGTCAGATACCGCACATGCTGGCCAGCTGATCGACCGTTCGAGTTCGAGGCGCTCACTCCGATTTGGGCCGGAGGACCAATCGATGTCTGGCGTTTGCGCGATGGACAGCATCTGAAGCAGGACCGCTACGTTTTCTTTATCGATTTGGAGCCCGCAGCGAGCAAGCCCTTGGTTTTTGAATGCGCCGTTTGGAGCAAGGTTTGCCTCTGGCGTGGCCAATTGCACCCCGCGGTCACCATCGTACCTACGCTGGACGACGCAATTCGACCGGTGCGCGGGGCCGCCATTGATGCGGCAATGGCGCGCGCTTGTTATCTAGTATGGTGGACCGAGCGCGAGTGGAATGAGGAATGGCCGCGGGTACGAATCCGGATTTACTTCGACCGCAAATCAGATCCCACACTCAGTGGTATCGCCACGGGATTCAAGGCCGATTTCTACGAGCGCGGCGTATTCGTCGAGTCGATACGCCTCTATTGCGTTGACCCGCTTATTGGTACTTGTGAGGGAGAAGCCCATTCTGTGTTCGAGCGTTGTTTCAGCACGCGCTTGGAGGACTGGCGCCTGAGAATTCAGACGGACCCGGAACTCGCGCTCCGCGACTGGGACCGCCCGGAATACTGGGCCGGCGAATTCACGATCCCCGCTTCGGAGCTAGGGCACTAGCCCGCCGGGTCCACTGCCAAATTAATTTTCGATTTGCTGCAATCCCGCCGCCGACCTTCGACATACCACTCCGGGATCACGCCCATTTCACGACCTCGGGGAGGTTCTAACATGCGCCCGCGTCTGCCTTTATCGCTCGCCGTCGGTGCCGCCACACTGTCGATCGCTTCGGCCGAAGTCGGCCCCCCGCGTTATCACGTCACCGATCTCGGCACGCTGCCCGGCGGCTCCTCCAGCGAGGCATTCGCCATCAGCGACAGCGGCGTGATTGCCGGAGAGTCCTACGCGGATGACCAGTTCGGACTCGGTATCCGCGCCTTCGGATGGTCGAATGGCGGCATGACCAGCCTCGCCGCACGTCAGGTGCACGGCGGTTTACCGCACAGCGGCCTGGCCGTGAACGAATCGGGCGCGATCGTCGGCCCGGTGGATAACAATCTGGATTCGTTCATGTTCCAGAACGGCCTCGCCACGCGCCTGTCGATTCCGGCCGGTTCGTTGGCGTGCGTCGCGACCGGCGTCAGCCCGGCGAACGTGGTCGTCGGCAGCATCACCGTCCCCATCGGCGGCGGCCAGTATCAGGCCCACGCCTTCCGGATGGACGGCGCCACGCTGACCGATTTGAACGCTCTGTTCGGCAAGGACTACAGCGGCGCGAACGCGATCAACGAAGACGGCGTGATCGTCGGCGAAACGCGCATCGCCGGCGCCGGCCTGCCCATTCACGGCTTCATCGTCGACGGCGAAGAGGTCACGATCCTCGGCACGCTCGGCGGCAGCAACAGCGAAGCGGTCGCCATCAACAATCTCGGCGTTGTCGCGGGCAATTCCTATCTCGCCGACCTCACCGAACACGCGTTCATCTACGCCGACGGCGAAATGACCGATCTCGGTATTCTCGCCGGCGCTCAGAGCAGCCTCGCACGCGCCATCAACATCGACAACACCGTCGTCGGCTACTGCACTTTCCCCGGCTACAGTCCGGACCGCGCATTCGTCTACAGCGACGGCCAGATGCAGGACCTGAACACGCTCATCGATAACCCCGACGGCTTCACGCTCGAAGCGGCCAACGGCATCAACGAGGACGGACTGATCGTCGGCCGCGCGCGTCTTTCAAACGGCACTCACCACGCCGTTCTGCTCACGCCGATCGCCACCTGCCCGGCCGACATCGACGGCAACGGCACGGTCGACCTCAGCGATCTCGGCGTCGTGCTGAGCTGCTTTGGCGCCTCACCCTGCGGCGATCTCGACGGCAACGGCACGACCGATCTCTCGGATCTTGGAATCATCCTTGCGGACTTTGGGATGTCCTGCCAGTAGCCGCACGACTCGCTGAATTTTCGGGGAGTCACGGCAACCCACCGGCGCGGGTCGTCGACGCGCCGGTGGGTCTTTTTTCGGGTAGGACGCAATCTGATCCGAGCCGCGACCGTGCGGGAGCGGGGATAACGAGGTACTCTTTGAATGCGGACAATTCCCCAATGATCCCGCTCAGTTACGCGGCTCGGTTTCAACCGCATTCGCCGTGCGAACTCGTTTCGCTACGCCAGCAAAATATCGCCCGTGTAGATCGCGCTCGGCATCACTTCGCATTCGGCCCAGCAGCCCGGGCACGCATCCACCCAGCGCCGCTGCGTGCCGGCCGCTGCGGAATACCAGACGCTCTCGAATGAATCGTGCAGCAGATTGCCGACGGTTTCCGTGTTGAATTGACACACCGGCACGCTGCCGTCCGGCAATAGCCGCAAGTGACTCCGCAGGGCCACGCAGCGTGGACGATATTGCGGCCGGGCGTCGCCGCGCAGCCGCGAGCGCAGGCCGCGCAGGTAATAGCGTTTGCCGCGCCGCAGCAGCGGATCGCGGAGTTCGCCCACTCGTCGCAGTTCTTCCGCCACGAACGCCTGCACATCCGCGCCCTGCAGCTTCGGATGCAGCGGATATCCCGTCGGCACGATCAGGTGCTCGGCCTTCTTGCCGCGCAGTTTCGCGCCGTACATCGCTGAATCGGCGTAGGCGAGCACCGCATGCACCTCGACGCCCAGCGCACCCAGCGACGCGCGTAATTCCGCGTTGTCGGCCAGCGATTGCCCTGAGATCACCGTGTGATTTGCGCTCACCTCGATGCCGAATTCCTCTCGCAGCGCCGCGAGCCGTCGCACGCTCTCCAGCGCCGTCGCATAAGTCACGTCCGCGCCGCGATTGCGATCGTGCTCGACGGCCGCGCCGTCGAACGAGACCATGAACCGCAGCTTGCGCGAATTCGAAAACTCCCGCACGAACGCTTCGATCCGCTCGGGAAATGAGCCGTTGGTCGTAATGTGAATCACATAGGGCCGCGCGTGGCGCAGCACACCCTCGGCCACGGCCAGCATGTCCTCGCGCAGAAACGGCTCGCCGCCCGTCAGCCGCACGACGTCCAGCCGGCCAATCTTCGCGAACACCGTGCCGACCTGCTCGGGCGTCAACTCGGTGCCCGGCCGCACGCGCCAGGAATCGCACATGCCGCAGCGTGCGTTGCAGCGAAAACAGACCAGGTAAGTGCACCACGACGGGCGCGGCACGAGGCCGAGCCGATTCTGCAGAACCGAGAGTGCAAGCGCCGCCGGCCTCACGCGACCTGCTCCAGCGGATCGGGCCCACGCTGCCCCGTCAATTCCTGCACGGCCAGCTCGATCGCCTCAGCCGCCTCGCGACGGCCATCACGCGCGGACTCGCGGGCGCGCGCGGCGAATTCCTCCTCGCGTGCCAGAAACGCACGGATCACGTCGACCGCAAAGCGCCGCTGGGAAACCTGCATGCCGATGCCCATGCGTTCAAGTGCGAGAGCATTGATGCGCTGCTCGACGCAATCTTCCGGCATCACCAGCAGCGGCTTGCCCAGGTGCAGCGCTTCCCCCACGAGTTGATTGCCGGCCGTGCTGACCACCGCGCGGCACGTCGCGAGATCGTCGAGAAACGGAAAATCACCCGGCGGCTGATATTCCAGGTTGCCGTGCACGCCGACGCGCCGCGTGCCGTAGACGCGCACGGGACAATCGAGCGACCGCAGCGCCTGCTCGACGCGCGGGCTAAAGAGGTGCATGCCCTTGTTCAGATAAACGAGCAGATGTTCGCCGCGTTGCCCGCGCAGCGGAACGACCTCGCGCCGCAGCAGCGTGCCGACGATCCGCACGCCCGGGCGGCGCGGCGGGGCGGGATAAAAGCTCGAAACGATCACGCGCTCCGGCTCGGCCATCAGCGCCCGATAGATCGCCACGTCGCGCAGGCTGATCAGCCGATCCGACAGCGACATCGCCGGCCGGCAATAGGCCATCACGCCGAAATGATCGAAGCCGATCCGCGGCACGCGCAGCCGCCGCGCGACGTGCGCCGTCCACGGCTCGGCGTCGACGATCGCCACGTCCGGCCGGAAATCCTCGAACGCGTCGACCACCATCTGATAGGCCGCGCCGCGCAGGATCAGATCGACGACGGCCGGCGCGTTGTGACGAAAAGTGAGCCAGTTGGAGCGCGTGCCGTTCGCGCGATAGGCGTAACCGAGCGTCGGGATGCGCGTGACGCGGTGGTCGCGGTGCATCGCGTCGTAGGCGTCCGCCCCCGCGAGCACGAGCACCTCGTGCCGCGTTCGCAGGTCGGCCAGCACCGCCAGCGCCCGGGTGGCATGTCCGCGCCCGTAACCATTCACGCCGTAGACGATCCGCATGCGCCGACCCTCCGTGGAAGCCGCGGGTCTTCAAGCGAGACGGTGAAAGCTAGCTCGCCCCTGCGCGAAACTCAATAATTTTCGTGAAGAAGGCGCTAGCGGCCGCGCGGTGCTCGATTCACCGCCCTGCGAAGTACTGAATCATTTTTCTGGTGCGATCAAAAAACATACGCGATCGCGTAGCCGCCGCCCTCCGCCTGGAATGAGCCCTCATCCAAGATATTCGTTCCGAAAATCGCACGAGAAGCGCCCGGAATCGGAAGGTAATCGGCTTCCGCCAGCTCGCGGAACGGGGCTGACTCGCCGCTGCAGGAGTCGAGTTCCTCCGGCACCTCGGTTGCGCTATCCCAGGGCACCCAAGCGCCGCTATTTTCGCGCAGGCGCGATGGACGACTTCGGCGGCCTGACTGGCTTAGCCCCGGAGGGGCGAGTGAATGTAGCCACGGGCGCAAGCCCGTGGATATCCATCCAGAAATCGTGGAGCCCCGGAGGGGCGACTGAGCGGTGCGCCAGCCCCGAAGGGGCGAGTGAATGTAGCCACGGGCGCAAGCCCGTGGAAATCCAGGCGGGAACTGCCGAGCCCCGGAGGGGCGACTGAACGGTGCGCCAGCCCCGAAGGGGCGAAGGAATGTAGCCACGGGCGCAAGCCCGTGGAATCCAGGCGGGAACTGCGGAGCCCCGGAGGGGCGATGGAGCCGCTCATGCGCTGACCGCTCATGCACCGGCCGCTCATGCGCTGATCGTTCATGCGCTAATCGCTGATGCGCTGATCGTTCTCACCGCGTCGCGCGGCTCTCACCGTTTCGGCGCTCAGTCGCCCCTCCGGGGCTCTCTCCCGGCCGCCGATATAACCACGGGCTTGCGCCCGTGGCTACATTCAAGCGCCCCGCCGGGGCTCCGGGGCGAGACTCACCCTTTTTTCACGAATTACCACTCGGCGGAGCTTCGCCCTCCGAGGGTGGTGCAGCGCCTCGCACTATTCACCGGATTTCGTCGATGAATCGTTTCGATGCTGCCAGGCTTCGAGCACGGCCGGCTGGATGATGCGTGTCCAGATCGCGTAGCCCTTGTCGTTCAGGTGCAGCCCGTCTTCGCGGAAGATCGTCGGGTCGGGTTTACCCTCGGCCGTCAGCGTCGGCGTCGCCAGGTCCAGGTACGTCGCGCCGAGCGTTCTTTGGCAATACGCTCGCACCAACTCGTTCGCCCGTGCCATCGCGGGCCAGTTCTTCCAGCGGGCGAGGCTGGGCTTGATCGAGACATAGAACACGGGCAACTCGGGCCACTTCGCCCGCACGCGGCTGTCGAACTCGATGAACCCGTCGGCCGCGGCGCGCGAATCGGTGTTGTCCGTACCCAGGTCGTTATCTCCGCAGTAGTAGACGATCGCGCTGGGCTGATAGGGCGTCACGATGCGATCGAAAACGGCCAGCACTTCGCGCGTTTTCGAGCCGCCAAAGCCGCGATTCAGCACGGGCATCGGCTGCATGTCTTTGCCGAGTGATGTCCACATGCGGATGCTGGAGCTGCCGACGAAGAGCACTTGGCCGGGCGCGGGCGGTGAGGCTTGGTCGGCTTTTTCGAAAGCGCGGATTTCCGCTTCATACCAAGGGGTGGCCGGCGCGGAGGCGGTCGCGGTTGGCTTTGAGGCCGGGGAGGGCTTGGTGGTTGCGGATTGCGGGCGCGCTTCCTGTGCGCCGACGCCCGCGATCAACGCGCTGGTGACAAATATCGCCGAGAGCAAACGCAACACGGACATCGCAACCCTCCTGCCGCAGCCAGCCATTGCGCGCACGCCACAAGGCGTTGGGAGTAAGAAGAGCATGCCGACGCGAACAGCCGTCGGCATGGCACCGAGACTCTGCCCGACTCCCGCCGTAGCGCGGCACCCAGAAACAACTTCGTTCGTCTGCAATCAGAACGCCGTCTGACAAAGATAAAGCGTGTTGCCGTCGGGGTCGCCGAAGAAGGCGAGGCGAACGGGCGGGTCTTCCTGGATCGGCCCGTCAAACTTCACGCCGCGGGTCTGGAGCTGCGCGACGAACGGCTCCAGCGGCGTGCGAACAGTGAGGCCGATCTGAATCGCGCCGGGCGTGCCGGGCGCGGGCGCCTTGGGCGAGCGCGGATGAAGCCCGATCGTCGCGCCGCCGCCGGCGTCGATCTCGGCGTAATGATCGCCGTAGCGGGCGCGCAGCTTCAGTCCGAGCGCGTCGGTGTAGAACTTCACGGCGTTACTCATGTCGGAGACGAAAACGGTGGCGGTGGCGCCGGTAATCATGGCTGAGAATCTCCTGTAAGACACATCTCAGGCTTTTCGTGTAGAAACGCGAATCGCCGGCACGCGAGCACGCAGCCTGCGTTCGTCGTGCCGGCGATTCGTTTTTTCAAGATTGCAACGCCAACGCAGCCGAGGGCGGCTGTGCCGCATTTGCAGCGAACTGCTAGATTTTCACCGTCACGGTCTTCACTTCCGTGTACGCGCTCAGCCCATATTCACCCAGTTCGCGGCCGATGCCCGACTGCTTGAATCCGCCGAACGGAGCGGCCGCGTCGAAGACGTCGTAGCAGTTGACCCAAACCGTGCCGGCGCGGACGCGTGCGGCGATCGCGTGGGCCTTCGTGATGTCGCGCGTCCAGACCGCGGCGGCCAGGCCGTACATGGTCTTGTTCGCGCGCTGCACGACCTCGTCGAGGTCCTTGAACTTGATGATGCTCATGACCGGGCCGAAGATTTCTTCGCGCGCGATCTTCATGTCATCCTTGACGTTGTCGAAAACGGTCGGCTCGACAAAGAAGCCCTTGTTGCCCACGCGGCTGCCGCCGGCGAGGAGCTTTGCACCTTCCTGCTTGCCCGACTCGATGTAGCCCATGATCTTGTCGAACTGGGCGCGATCGACCTGCGGGCCTTGCTGCGTTTCGCGGGCGAATGGGTCGCCGACCTTGCGCCCCTTGGCCTTGGCCGCGATCTTTTCCACGAATTCGCCGTGAATCTTTTCCTCGACGAAGAGCCGCGAACCGGCCACGCAGCACTGTCCCTGATTGAAGAACAGGCCGAAGTAGGCACCCTCGACGGCCGCGTCGAGATCGGTGTCGGCGAAGACGATGTTCGGGCTCTTGCCGCCGAGCTCGAGCGTGACGCGCTTCAGGTTGCTCTCGGCCGCGTAGTGCATGATCTTGTGGCCGATCTCGGTCGAGCCGGTGAAGGCGACCTTGTCGACATCCATGTGCCGCGCGAGCGACGCGCCGGCGGTCGGGCCGAACCCGGGCAGGATGTTCACCACGCCCGGCGGGAAACCGGCCTGCATGATGAGTTCGCCCATGCGCAGGGCGGAAAGCGGCGTCTGCTCGGCGGGCTTAAGCACGACCGTGCAACCGGCCGCTAGCGCCGGGCCGAGCTTCCAGGCCTGCATGAGCAGCGGGAAATTCCAGGGGATGATCTGGCCGGCTACGCCGACGGGCTCATGCCGCGTGTAGCAGAAATACGGGCCGTTCACGGGGATCGTCTTGCCGTGAATCTTGTCGGCCCAGCCGGCGAAATAGCGATAGCACATCGCGGTCAGCGGCAGGTCGGCCTTGAGCGATTCGCCCAGCGGCTTGCCGTTGTCCAGCGTTTCGAGGGACGCGAGTTCCTTCTTGTTCTCGTCGATCAGGTCGGCGAGCTTGTAGAGTAATCGGCCGCGCTCGGTCGCGGACATCTTCGACCAGGGGCCTTCGTCGAAGGCCTTGCGGGCCGAGGCGACGGCACGATTGACATCGGCCTCATCCGCCTCGGCGACGTGGGCGATCACCTCTTCGGTGGCCGGATTCATCGTTTCGAACGTGCGGCCGCTGGCAGCATCGCACCATTCGCCGTTGATCAGCAGCTTGGTCGGCCCGATCTTGATGTCCTTGGGAGTAAGCGTGGCGGTCGACATATGCGGTGCTCCTATGAGAGGTGCCTCGGTTTTTCGCCCGTAACAGAGACAACGGATTGTAACGGGAAGCACTCAGTCCGGGGTCGAGTCCGTGGAACAGATGGAGATCGCGCGTTACTCGCCGGCTTTCCTGGCAGCCAGCACGCTCAAGCCGCAATGCATACAGCGGCTGAGGCCTTTTCCGAAACGAAATCTTGAAGCCGGTGAGTGGAGACCGTCAGGGCGCGAACCGGCGTCGAAATCAAAATACGCGGGCTGGCCGCAGCGCGGGCATTTGAGCGAACCGGTCATGGACAGTAACACGGAACCGGCGATTGCTGTCAGACATCCTGCGGTGACGATCAGCCAGAATTGGTGCGTCGCAGTGCCGATCACGACCAAGAGCGTGAAGAACCCCAGGAGAGCAGCGCACGCCGTCCAGAATCGGCGAATCGGATTGCCGATTGCGCGAACCTTGTCGCCTTCGTGCAAGTGTTCACCCCTACCGGATTCTATTTCCCAACGCCTCCACGCCGTCACGTCCTATAACTATCGGCCAGCCACGCTTGGCGGCGCTGCCTGAGAATATGACGTAGCCTTCGCACGGCTCACGTCTATAAACTGAGATGATGCTCACCACGACACATGACGTCGTCGCCGACGGAAGACTCGTCACCGACGCGCAGCGCGGCAATCGTAAATCCGCCGAGAAGCTCGTTCGCGAACACGATGGATGGGTGCGCGGCGTGATCTATGGCGTGACCGGCCGGCCGGATTTGGTGGACGACATCGCTCAGCAGGTTTGGCTCCAGGTTTGGGAGCGGCTCGATTCGCTGAAGGAGCCGGAGCGGCTGCGATCGTGGCTGTATGCGATCGCGCGCAATGCGGCGATCGACATTAATCAGGCGCACCGCCGGCGTTCGGGCCTGGGCCTCGACGCCGTGAGCGACGGGCGGCCCGACGAGCGGGCGCTCACGCCGCTGCGGGCGACGACCGGCGACGAAACGCAGCAGATTCTGATGCGCGCGGTGGAAGCGCTGCCGGCGCTCTATCGCGAGCCGTTCGTGTTGCGGCATCTGGAAGACTGGACATACCAGGAAATCGGGGAGCTGTTGGGTTTGCCGGTGGAGACGGTCGAAACACGGCTGGTAAGGGCCCGGCGATTGCTGCGCGAAATGCTGAAAGGCCGGGTGGACGCATGAGTACGAACCTGGATATCGAACGCCTGATCTCCCGCTTCCTCGACGACGAGGCTTCCCATGCGGAGCGCGCCGAATTGCGGCGAAAAACCGCACAGGATCCGGCCGCCGAAGCACTTTTCGAAGATCACGCCGCGCTGGATCGCGAGATTCACGCTGCGCTGCGCCGCAGTCTGGGGCGGCCCTTGCAGACGCGCCGGCCACAGCCGTTCTGGCAGCGTGCGGGTCAGGCGCTGGCGCTCGGCATCGCGGCCTGCCTGGCGGCGATGATCTGGGTTCGCCCGGCTGATCAGGCCCAGAAGAGTGCGCACCCCGCGCGGGAACAGGTCAACGCCGCCTCCTGGTTCGGCGGCAATCCCGCGCCGACGGTCGCGCCCACGCCCGGTGACGAGTGGAGCGCCGAAGCGGGACCGCGCCCTCGGCCGCGCGAGCATCGCTGGATCGTTGTGCCCTCCGGCCGCAGCGGCGACGTGCTCATCATCGAGATGGAGCAGCCGCGCACGCACGATGGCCGCGACTTCTGATTGACGAATCTTTACCGTCGCAGGAACCAATCCTCGACCGTCACCGATCCCGTCGGGGACTCGCCGTTTTCGCGCGCCGAACGATCGTTTCCGATGTTGGCCAAATAAGAGCCGCAGAGTCAGACACTACGAATTCGCCGTGCTTATATCGGGTCGTTTCTGATATTTTGTGGTGAACGTACCGATCGCGATGCCGCGCAAAGCCGGCGCAAGCGTTATGAAGATTTTTCGGCGGCGCTGGCGGTGCTGGCGGGTCTGCATGAATGAACCGGCGAGCAACGGGCTCGTAAGGGCTGAAGTAATGGCCGGTTGTGAGGATTCACAGATGATGCGGAGATTCCTGTTTGGGGCGTTGGCCGCGGGCGCGATTGTCGCGGCCGTTTACGGTGATGATGTTCGCAAGAAGACCGGCGCGAAGGTGTATGACCTTTCGCCCGCCAGGACCTCGACCGCTGCGACCATGTCCACGGTCTGGCTCGGCGTGCGCGTCGCGCCCGTGCCGGATGCGCTGGAGGCTCATCTCGGCCACGGTGGCCTGATGATCGGGAATGTGTTCAAGAATACGCCGGCCGATACCGCCGGCTTGCAGCGGTTCGACGTGCTCGTCTCGATCAATGGAACGGACATCCACGAGATGGGCGATCTGGTCAGCGCGCTGGATGCCAATGGCGAAGGCAAAGCCGCCAATCTCGTCGTGCAGCGCGGCGGCAAGGAAGTCTCGGTCGAGATCACTCCCACCAAACGACCGGAACGCGGTTCGAACGAATTCAAGTTTGACGAGCCGCAGGGCGATAGCGGAGACGCGCGCAGCTTTGCCCATCGGCTGGAGCGCGACCCGGGCACCGGCCAGTGGCTGATGCGTCCCCTCGGGCCGATCCAGATGCCGGACTGGTTGCGACAGGACGTGCAGGGCTTGGACGACGCGCCTTGGAATGATCTGATGAAGGACTTTCGCGCCTTGCAGGATCCGTTCATGCTCGACGTTCAGACCGATCCGGACAATCCGAATTCGTTCATCCTGCGCGGTCAGAATGATGGGAACGCCAACGTGGAGATCAACATCTCGCAGAACAAGGACGGCGAGAAGATCTCCGTGCACAAGGGCGCCGACGGAAAGATCACGGTCGACCGAACCGACACCGCCGGTGCGACCAGTTCCCGCCAGTTCGACAACAGCGACGAGCTGCGCGACCAGGATCCCGACGCGTTCAAGCTCCTGAGCCGAACGACCGGGGTCGGCGCGCGAGCGCTGATCGCCACGCCGCCTTCGGGGATGGACCTGCCCGCGCTGCAGAAGGACTTTCAGTCGCGCGTCGAGCGGGCATTCCGCGACAGCCGTGATCGCATGGACAAAGCCATGGCGGACGCGAAGCGGAACACGACCGGCGGGCAATCGCTCTCGACGAGCCGTTCGGTGTCGATCCAGGGCGAAAACGGGCGACTCCACGTGACCGTCGTCCGCGACGGGCAGAAGACCGAGTACGACTTTGACAGCCCGGAATCGTTCAAGGCTAAAGAGCCGGAGTTGTACGAGGAATTCAAGGGCATGCTCGGCGAGTAACAGTCGCCGGGTCCTGGTTCTCCCAAAAGGCAGTCGGCGGCACCGCACATCGCGTGCAGCGCCGCCGACGATCGTTTTCAAGCCCGCGTTGTTCGAGCCGGGCGGCGCACCGCGAGGGGCGCTCGACGCCGACGCGCCCAAGCGGCGTGCGAAACTAGACCATCGCCTTGAGGGCCTTCAACGGGCGAACCTTGACGACCTTGCGGGCCGGCTTCGCCGCGACCTTCATCATCTCGCCCGGTTTGAACGGGTTCGGGCGCATGCCGCCCTTGGTCGCCGGCTTCTTCTGGACGGTGATCTTCATCAGGCCCGGCACGGTGAAGATGCCGGCGCCCTTTGTGAGGTCCTTCTTGATCGCCGCGGTCATACAGTCGAAAACCATCGCGACCTGCTTGCGCGAAATGCCGGCCGCGTCTGCGATCTCCTTGAACACTTCCGATTTGTTGCGCGGACGCGCGCTCGACTTACCCTTGGCCATTGCTTGAATCTCCCTGAACCGTTCTGTTTCTTCCATCCGGAATCGGCCGGACACCGTGAAACCCGTTTTCGCCGCGAACGCGCGGCAAATCGACCGGCGAGCCCATCCGCACCGCAGACCGCGCCACGGAGAGTCGGCCGAATTGCTCTATGCCGGCCGGAATTTCGCTGCACACTTCTCTCATGCTTTCGCGATTTCGTCAAGAGATATGGCGTATTTCCAGCGGATTTTTGACGATTTTTCCGGCGAAGCACGGTTTTCCCGTCGGTTTTTGCCGTTTCTGCGCGCCGTGATAGGGCTTTCGTGAAGACCAGCGCGACCGTCGATCGCGAAGGTTTCGCCCGCCAGAGCCTATGTACTCGGCGTCAGGCAGATCAGAATGCAACATATCAAAGAGGTGAGCGGCCCTGCATTTCCTGAATCGGCCCGCCACTCCGCGAATCACAGGCGGCTCGTCGAAAGCCGCGGGAGTCATGACGATGAGTTTTCGACACCGGGGGATCTTCGCGCTCTTCACGCTTGGCCTGCACGCGTCGCTGTCGAGCGCCACGCCGCAGGAATCGGCGGGGCCGGCAACCGCGAATCGCGCGCCGCCGGCCGAGATCGACCTGCGCCCGATGTTCGAGCAGTGGGGACTCGCCGTCCGGCCGCAGGGACCGCGCGGCACTTGCTCCGTATTCACCGTCACCGGCGCGCTGGAATTTGCCCGCGCTCGGCGGCATGGGGACGGCGTCCCGCTGAGCGTTGAATATCTGAACTGGGCTTCCAACGACGCGATCCACGATGCGACCGACGGCGGGTTCTTTTCCGATCTCTGGAAGGGCTTTGAGGCACACGGCGTCTGCCCCGACAGCGATCAACCCTATGCCGCAACCTTTGACCCGGGACTAAAGCCCGCGGAGCCGGCCACGCGTCACGCCGCCGAGCTGCGCGGAGACGGGTATGAACTGCACTGGATCAAGCCGTGGGACGTGACGACCGGACTGACCGATGCGCATCTGGCCGAAATCAAGGCCACGCTGGCCCGGCGCTGGCCCGTGTGCGGCGGATTCCGCTGGCCGAAAGCGGAGCAGTGGAACGACGGCGTCTTGCAGTTCGCGCCGCCCGAGGGAGTCCGCGACGGCCACAGCGTGCTACTCGTGGGATATCGCGACGACGCGCACGCCCCGGGCGGCGGCACCTTCGTATTTCGCAATAGCGGCAACCCGAAGATGGATGGACGCATGACGTATGAGTACGCGAAGGCGTACATGAACGATGCGGCCTGGATCGGATTCGATGAAGCGAAGTTGAAGTCTGTCCCCGCGACCCAACCGACCTCGCCGGGTCGTGCTGCTTCGCCGGCAAGAGGCACGGGTGACTCCCTGGCCGCGCCGCTATCCCGCGATGTGATGTCGCTCATCAGCCCCTTGTCGCCGGCACCGAGTGGCCGCAATCGGCGCGTTTCCAGCAATCAGCAGCCCGACTGGCACACGGAAAACCTCGACATGACCTGGCTTCAGCCGGGCCAGTCGGTCGAGATGCCGCTGCTCGAAGGGCCGGGCGTCATCACGCACATGTGGTTTACGAGCCACGCCGGCTGGGCGGCCGAACTCAATGCGCTGAGCCTGCAAATCTACTGGGACGGCGGCAACCAGCCCGGCGTCGAAGTGCCGCTCGGCGATTTCTTCGCCGTCGGGCAGGGTAAGCCGGCGGTCGTGGAAAGCGTGCCGGTTCAAGTCTCACCGACCGGCGCGCTCACGTGCTACTGGCGGATGCCGTTCGCAAAGTCGGCGCGCATCGTCGTGACAAACGACAATCCCGAACGCGGCGCCGGGCTTTACTGGCAGGTCGACTGGACGCAGGTCGAATCGCTACCCCCCGATACGCCGCGCTTCTACGCCGCCTTTCGCGCGGAATATCCCGCGGTAGCCGGGCACGATTATCGCTTGGCCGACCTGACCGGGCGCGGGATCTATGTGGGTACAGTCATATCCGTCACGCAGGCGCAGGACGGCTGGTTCGGCGAGGGCGACGACTTCTTCTACATCGACGGCGAATCGGTCCCGAGCCTCCAAGGAACCGGCAGTGAGGACTATTTCAATGACGCCTGGGGTTTTCGGCCGCGCACGAGCCACTGGTTTGGCACGCCGCGCTGGCAGGGAGACTCCGCCGGGGACAGCGGAATCTGCTATCGCTGGCACCTACCAGATGCGGTGAACTTCTCGCGTTCGCTGCGGGTCGCGATCGAACACAAGGGCAACCGCAACGCCGACATCGAAGCGTTCTACGTGGAACGACCGGACTTCCTCAGCAGCGTTGCATACTGGTATCAGTGCGAGCCGCCGCCCAAGATGCCGAAACTTCCCGCCTGGAATGAGCGGCGCGTGCCGTGGCAGAGCGTGCACTTTGTGCGCGCATTTCGAGACATCAGGCAGGACGGTGACGCGCCGCTGAAGATCGACACGGCCGGACTTTTCGGAGCCCGCCCCACGCTGCTTTGGGCAAACAAGAAGCCCGGCGCGACGCTGACAATCCCATTCGAACTGGAGCGCGGCGGGCGCAGTGCGGTCCGGCTGATCGCCGGGGCCTCATCGGATGCCGGAACCTTCGATATCGAACTCGACGGCCAGCGCATCACGACCGCGAGCTTTCGCGCGGCCGACCAGCCCGAGATCGATTTGCTGCTGGGCACGCGCGAGATCGCGGCCGGCAAACACAAAATCACTTTTCGAGCATCCGCTGCAGAAAATGCCGTCGGCCCGCTGACGATCGAGATGCTGCGAATCTTGAATCTGCCGCCCGAAGCGAACCGCACAATCCGTACGCACAACGAAGCCCATTTCATCCGCCTCGCGATCGGCCGGGCCGTCTACGCCTATCGGCTCGCATACGGCGAAGTGCCGGATTCGCTCCAACGGCTGGTGGACGTCGGGATCCTGGGTGAGCGCTACTTGCGGGATGAAAACGACAAACCGCTCAAATCGCGGCGCGACGGTGACGCCCTGATCGTCGAAACCAGCGACACCCCCGGCGAGCCGTGGACACACCGCTGGCAGGGATTGGACGCGCGGCGCTAGGCCCCCCGACTCACAGTGTCACATTGCGGCCGCGCGGATAGAATTTCCCCAGCAAATGGAGAGCGGATGGGCGGACAGAATCCCTATATCACCGATTCGGATGTGCAGCGTCCGAAGAGCAAATACAAGCTCACGATCCTCGACGAGCGGAAGAAAGAGCATGTGATCGAAGTCGATCCGGCCAAGATTCCTTACGAGGATCATGGCCTGCCCGGCAGCATTCTTGAGATCGCGATGGCCCACGGCGTCGAGATCGATCACGCCTGCGGCGGTGTGTGCGCTTGCAGTACCTGCCACGTCGTCGTGAAAGAAGGCCACAAAGCGTGCAATCCGGCCACTGAAGACGAGGAAGATCAATTGGATGAGGCCTACGGCCTGACCGCGCAGTCACGCCTCGCGTGTCAGTGCGTGCCTAACGGCACTTGCGACGTGCGCGTCGAAGTGCCGACTTGGAATCGCAATCTCGCGCGCGAAGCTCACTAGACGCAAGAGAACGCGCCGCGGCGTCGCACCCGGCTGAAACAGCTACGCCGATTCTTTCCGGGTCGCGGGCTGATCGCGGCCCAGCAGGTCCTGCTCGCCGCGCACAACGGCCGGCGTCACGACGTAGGTGCGGCCGGGCGGCATGTCGGGCAGCTCGTACATGTATTCGAGCATGAATTCTTCGACGATCGAGCGCAGCGCGCGGGCGCCGGTGTCGCGCTGCAAGGCGCGTTCGGCGATCTCGTCGAGCGATTCCGGAGCGAACGCGAGCTTCGCGTTTTCCATCTCGAAGAGCTTCTGATACTGCTTGACGATCGCGTTCTTCGGCTCGCCGAGGATGCGCACCAGCGCTTCGCGGCTGAGCGGGGTCAGCGGGCAAAGCACGGGCAGGCGGCCGACGAATTCCGGAATCATGCCGAATTCGATCAGGTCATCCGGCGTCGCCAGTTGCAGTAGCTGACCCAGTTCCCGCACGTCGTCGGTTTGCCGCACCGCCCCGTCGCCAAAGCCGATGCTCTTGCGCCCGACACGCTTGGCGATGATCTTGTCCAACCCGACGAACGTGCCGCCGCAGATGAACAGGATGTTGCTCGTGTCAATCTGGATGTACTGCTGCTCCGGGTGCTTGCGGCCACCCTGCGGCGGGACGTTGCTGACCGTGCCTTCGAGCATCTTCAGCAGCGCCTGCTGCACGCCTTCGCCGCTCACATCGCGCGTGATGCTGACGTTGTTCCACGTCTTGCCGATCTTGTCGATCTCGTCGATGTAGATGATGCCGCGCTGAGCCGCGTCGAGGTCGTAATCCGCATTCTGCAACAGCTTGAGCAGAATGTTTTCCACGTCCTCGCCGACGTAGCCGGCCTCGGTCAGCGTCGTGGCGTCGCCGATGGCGAACGGGACGTTCAGATAGCGCGCCAGCGAACGTGCCAGCAGCGTCTTGCCCGAGCCCGTCGGACCGATCAGCAGAATATTGCTCTTGTCGATTTCGACGTCGACCTCGGCGGCCGAATCGGCGTGCGAAAGGCGCTTGTAATGGTTATGCACCGCGACGCTCAAGGCGCGCTTGGCCTGATCCTGCCCGATCACATAGGTCGCGAGGAAGTCGAAGATTTCGCGCGGGCGGGGAATGCTCTTAACCGGGGCCTTCGTGCGGCCGGACCGGCGGCGTTCTTCCTTCACGAGGTTGTGGCAAAGCTCGACGCAGGACGCGCAAATGAAGACGTCATTTGCGCCTTCGACCATGGGACCGGCATCTCGTGCGCTCTTCCCGCAAAAACTGCACACGCTGCCGCGGCGTCCCTTCCCGGTAGGCGTGCCCCGATTGCCGTTCATGTCGATCCCTCACTCACTCTCGCGCAGTTCCGCCGCCATCCAATCGACGGATCGCGGTCGCAAACCTGAGTATTCTAGCCGATTCTCCGCGAACGAAGAAACCGCCGCGAAGTGTTGTAGGACGCAACCCGCCGCACCACGCGAAGTCAACCTCTTTTCACCGCTGTAGTTGTCTTTCATTCGCCGCGATTCGAAATC
>JBGAJB010000374.1:0-2865 GCA_044225155.1 Phycisphaerae bacterium
GGTGCGCTTTGGGTGGCGGGTGTTTCCTGGATCGAGATCGCCATCACCCGCGGCCCACCGCGTTCCGCCAGACAATGGCGACACGCTCCGCCTTCCTGACAGCACGACGCCCCTTCGCGGCAGGGGGTGCGCTCGTCTTTCCGGCAGCACGCGCCGGTCTGCTTACAGCAATCGGCCGTCGGACAGCACTCCACGCGACGGACCTGAATGGTGCGTGGTTCCGTGCCGGCGCAACCGGCCAGCAACGTGAAGGCGAACCCCAACGGCAGCATGTGTCGCACGCGGGCACTCATCGCATTCGCTCCTTTTATCGCGGCGCGGGACTCGAACATGGTCGCGCCGCCAGACGTTGGGCGTTACGCTATCGGCTCGTCAAAGGCCTGCAACTCGACTGCCCATCCGCCTGCAGGTGATTAGCGCCATATCGACCAACAAGACGAAACGAAGACTCGCGCTGCGCCGGCTAGGCCGCACGCAGCCGGTGCCCATGCAGTTGACGGTAAAGCTGCTCACATTCGCTCAAAAGCCCGCGCAGGGCGTCCGGCACCGGCTCGTTCTTCGGCCGGTAAGGCTCAAAAGACGTCGATTTCTCGACGGCCGCGTACCAGTGCGGAGCCCAGATGCCGTCTGTTTCGCGCCGACCGGGTGGCCAGCTCAGCATTTCGGTCATGAACGGCACGCCGATCTGCCGGCAGAGCGCCTCCAGCAAGCCGCGCGGATTTTCAAGGACGTCGCGTGCGTCCAAGACCGGCGGTGTTGCGCCGAGACGTCTTCGCTCGGATTCAAATAGCTCGACCTGCTGCGGCAGCCCTGTATCCGGGAGCTTGGCGTTCGGCACGTTCTTGATCAGGGAAGTCAGCATCTCGCGCGGCTCGCGGATGAGGAAGCAGTTCGTCAGCCTCGTCAGCCATTCGCGCTCGATTTCCGGCAGCAAATGGTGGGACATGTGCTTCTGGTAGAAAATCGTCTTGCCCGTCGGCAGCGCGCCGGTGAGCCAGGTCACGACTTTTCGCCAGTCGCACTCGTGGTGTGCAATGACCTCTTCGCGGCCCGGATGGTCGAGTCCCGTCTGCTTCAAATAATGGGCGTAGAGCGGCTCGTCGCAAACGATCGTGTCCGGCCGATTGCCCCACGCACGCATCATCGCCGTCGAAATGTTGCGCGGCCCCGACCACATCGCCACGCGGATCACGTCTGCCATCGCCGCCCCTTCTCGATCATGCGTTACACCACTTCCGCCGCGATCAGGTCGTTGTAGGTCTCGCGCCGCCGGATCAGTCGTGCCGCGTCCCCTTCGACCAGCACTTCCGCCGCCCGCGGCCGCGAGTTGTACTGGCTGCCCATCGACATGCCATAGGCGCCGGCCGCGAAAATCGCGAGCAGATCGCCGCGCTGCACCGGCGGGAGCAGGCGATCCTTGGCGAAGAAATCGCCGCTTTCGCAGATCGGCCCGACGACATCGCAGCGCACGAGCCCGGCCTGAGGCTGCTCCGGGCTGCGCGACGCCGGAACAAACGCTCCACACTGGACCGGCCAGATGAAGTGATACGCGCCGTAAAGGGCAGGTCGAATGAGGTCGTTCATCGCGGCATCGACGATCACAAAACGCCGTTCACCGTTGTCTTTCACGTGCAGCACGCGCGTCACCAACAAGCCGGCGTTGGCGGAGATCGCCCGGCCGGGCTCAAGAACGATTCGCAATCCGCGCCCGCTGAGCAATGGAATCGCGCGCGCGGCGTACATCTCGGCCGAGGGCGCTTCCCCGCCCTGGTAGAACGCGCCGAGTCCGCCGCCGATGTCGAACGTATCGACGGCGTGGCCGTCACGACGCAACGTGTCGATCAGTTCGAGGCCGCGTTGAATCGCGCCGGCGTAGGCATCGAGATGATTGATCGGCGAGCCGATGTGCTGGTGAATCCCACAGACTCGCAGATGCGGATCGCGGCCCGCGAATTCCCGAAAGAGCCGCCGCGCGTCCTCGGGCGCGATGCCGAATTTATTCTGCCGCGTGCCGGTGGTCGTGTAGGTATGCGCCCCGGCGTCCACGTCCGGGTTCACACGCAAGGCGACCCTGGCCGGCGATCGCAATTCCGTCGAGATGGCCGCGAGTCGCGCTAACTCGGATTCCGACTCGACGTTAAACAGGCCAACGCCGACCCGCAGTCCTTCAAGCAGTTCGTCGTCGGACTTTCCAACGCCGGCAAATACAACCTTTGACGGCGCGACCCCGGCGCGAATGGCTCGGAAAAGCTCTCCGCCGCTTACGACATCCGCTCCCGCGCCGCGTTCCGCCAGCAACTTCACGATCGCGAGGTTCGCACAGCTCTTTACGGCATAACAGATGAGCGGATCGAGAGGGCCAAAGGCGGCCGCGATGCGGTCGTAGTGGGCGGTCAGGGTCGCATGCGAATACAAAAAAGTTGGCGTGCTGAATCGCTCAGCCAGGCCAACCACTGGAAGTCGCTCCGCGAGCAGTTGCCCATCGCGCCATTCAAAATGGTCCATTTTGCTATTATAGGTTCCCGCCCTTGACGTCGCCGTGGGGGGGGGGGGTAGTGTCATGGCTTCTTTTAGGTGCGAAAGGAGTTCTGATGCCCACGAAGATCGTGATTTTTGTCGCCTGTGCTTTGTGCCCTTCGGCAATGGCGTGTACTTGCGGGTATACGTCCCTCACGAAGTGCTCGTCCTCTGTGACGGGCGGTGGCTGTGATTGCTCTGAAGCGGCCATGTCATTCGGCTGCCACTGCGCGAATCATCTCTGCAAGGACTATCTTAATCATAATGTGCCTCCCGCTCAGGAATGCCGATCGGAGTACTGGGATTACACCTATTCGACTCTGGGCGACCGACTCTGCATGTCGGACG
>JBGAJB010000025.1:0-22798 GCA_044225155.1 Phycisphaerae bacterium
TCCGCGATTGCTGGGAGACGCGCGTGTTTTCTTTTGCCCCTCGGACGACACCAGCGATCCAATTCAGGAACTAGCCAAGATCGAGCGTGATCCTTCGCAGGACGCTTTCATCTCATATCTGTACCGGCAGCGCGATCAGACGACGCGCGATCTGCTCGACGATCTGGGGAAAAACGCCCTGGGCTTCGCGGCCCGCGCCCTGGCACTCGACGCGAACAGCCTCGGCGACGGCGATCTGCGACGCACCAATCACGACGGCAAGCGCGTCAACGTGCTGTTCGTCGATGGGCACGTCGAGCGAAAGAACAATCCCAACGACGTGTTTTCGCTGCGCGGACCCGACTACTACGGCTTTCCCGTCAGCATCGAGCGTCGCCTGAACGAGATTATCATTGCGGCGGACTACTCCGAGCGGGACGATCCGGCCAACACGCCTCCGCTGCCTTAGTCCCGCGCGTACCCCCAGCTTCCGTTCGCCACGCGCTCAGCTTGGAATACCGCGATAACAAGAGACCGGGAGGGCGAGGCTCCCGCCGCGCCTTTTCACATTCGGGTCGATCGCGTAACGCCGAGCGCGCGACGCCATTTTGCGACGTTGGCGCGCTGCGAGTATCGTCCATTCTCGGGCGGGCACGGGCGAATGGTGCACCGGCCGAAAGACGCTTCGGGGAGCTCACATGCGGATGATGACGCGCGCCACCCTGGCGCTGCTGATGGGTTTGGCGGTCCTGACGGCTGCCGGCCAGGACATCAAGGTCGAAAAGTTCACGCTCGACAACGGCATGACCGTGATCCTGCACGAAGATCATTCCGTGCCAATCGCGTGCATCAACACCTGGTACCGCGTCGGCGCCTTGGATGAGCCGCCCGGCCGCACGGGATTTGCCCATCTTTTCGAGCATCTGATGTTCATGGGCACGAAGCGCGTGCCCGGCAACAAGTTTGACGTGTTGATGGAAACGGGCGGCGGGGCGAACAACGCTTCGACCGATCTCTATCGCACGAACTATTTTTCCTGGGGCCCCTCCAAGCTGCTTCCGACGCTGCTCTGGCTCGATGCCGACCGGCTCGAGGACATGGGCCTGAACATGACGCAGGAGAAGCTCGACAAGCAGCGCGACGTCGTTCGTAATGAACTCCGCCAGACCGTCGAGAACGCCCCCTACGGCAAAGCCGACGTGATCATGTATCAACTCATGTATCCGCCGGATCATCCCTATCACAACGAAGTGATCGGCACGCATGAGGATCTGGAAGCGGCGAGCGTGGAAAACGTGCGGGACTTCTTCGCGAATTTCTACGTGCCGAATAACGCGTCGCTGGTCGTCGCCGGCGACTTCGACAGCGCCGAGATCAAGCCGCTCGTGCAGCGTCTTTTTGGCACGCTGCAGCGCGGCGGCGACATCAAGCGGCGTACGCCCGCGCCGCCGCACCTGGATCGCGTCGTGCGCTGGTCGACGATCGACAAGGTGCAGTTACCGAAGATCACGATGGCCTGGCACAGCCCGCCGGCCTACACCGGCGGCGACGCCGAACTCTCGCTCGGCGCGTCGGTGCTCGCGCAGGGCAAGACCAGCCGTCTCTATCAGCGCCTGGTCGTGCAGGAAAAGATTGCGGCCGAAGTCAGCGCGCGCCAACAGTCGGCCGCCGCCGGTTCGTTGTTCACCGTGGAAGTGATGGCCAAGCCGGACGCGGATCTCGATCGCGTCGAAAAACTGATTGACGAGGAAATTGCCAAGCTCGGAAAAGACGGCCCCACGACGGCCGAACTCGACGAGCGCCGTGCCCAGATCGAGCTGCGCCTCGTAAGCAGCGTGGAAAATCTGCTGGGCCGCGCCGATCGCCTGAACGAGTACGAGTATTTCTGGGGCGAGCCGAACTCGTTCCAGCGCGATCTGGAACGTTATCGCAAGATCGATGGGGACGCCGTGAAGCGCTGGCTGAGCGAGACGCTCAATCCGTCGGCCCGCGCGATCGTTCGCGTTTACCCTGAAAATCCGCAGCGTCCGGACTCGCCGCGCGACAAGCAGCCGGTCGAGCTGGCGGCCAAGGCCTTTACGCCGCCTCCGCCTCAGACGTTCACGCTCAGCAACGGCATTCCCGTGGAGTTCTGGTCGCGCCGCGAGTTGCCGCTGGTCGCCGTCACCCTGCTCGTAAAGCCCGGTGGCGCGATCGACACGCCGGAGACGGCCGGCGTCGGTTCGTTGGCGATCGAGATGCTCGACGAAGGCGCGGGCGATCGCGACGCGCTGCAATTCAGCCAGGCCATGCAATCGCTCGGCGCGACATTCCGCGCCGGAGCCGACACCGAGTCAATCACCATCTCGCTCACGACGCTGCGCCGCAATTTGGACGCCGCGGCCGCTCTTTGGACCGACGCCATCCGCCGGCCGCGTTTTGACGCGAAAGACTGGGAGCGCGTGAAGGGCCTGCACATCGACGATCTGGAGCAGGCCCGCGAAGAGCCGAACGCGATCGCTGCCAACGTGGGCGATCGGCTGCTTTACGGCGATCGCAATCCGTACGCCTGGCCGGTCGACGGCACGCTAAAGACGGTGCAGCCCATCACGCTGGAGCAGGCCAAGGCGGCCTACGCGTCCCTCGTGCGGCCGGATCGAGCGACGCTGCTCGTGGCCGGCGACCTGTCGATGGACGAAGCGAAGGCGATGCTCGAAAAATCGCTGGGCGACTGGAAGGCGCCGCCCGGCGGCGGCGTGGCCTCTACGCCGGATTACTCGATTCCCACGACCAGCGGTCTGCGTCTGGCGATCGTGGATCGACCGGAAGCGGTGCAGACGACCGTGCGTTTCACCATGCCGGGCGTAAAGGCTTCGGATCCGCGCAACGTTCCGCTGCGTCTCCTGAACACCGTGCTGGGCGGCAGCTTTACGAGCCGACTGAACCAGAATCTGCGCGAGGACAAGGGTTACACGTATGGAGCGCGCTCGCGCTACGCCATGGAACCCTCCACCGGCAATTTCACGGCCGGCGCAGCGGTTCGGGCCGACGCCACGGGGCCGTCGCTGAAGGAGTTCTTCGTGGAACTGAAGCGCACGCGTGAAGGCGACCTGAGCGATCAGGAATCGGGTAAGGCGAAGGAGTCGATGCGTTATTCGCTGACGCAGACCTTCGAGGGACTGCGCGGACTCGTCGGCGTCGCCACCGGCCTTGCCGCCAGCGGACAGCCTTTTGAGACGATCGCGCAGCAGTTCGCGGCGATCGATAAGGCAACGACCGCTGACCTCAATGCGCTGGCCAAGACGGCCATTCCGCTGGAGCAGTGCGTGTTGGTGCTTGTTGGAGATCGCAAATTGATTCTGGATCAGATTAAGGACCTGGGGTTGCCCGCGCCGCAGTTCTACGACGCGGATGGGAATCCGGTCGGCGAGGGCGGCCAAACGCACTAGGCCGCGATGCTGGACTTCGGGTGGTGGGCGGCCATGTGTCGCCTTTCCCTTGTTTGACGCGTCCGAAAGCGTGGTTTCCAATCTCCCGTAACGAATTCTGACTCGCTCCGGGACGCTACGCATGTCCGAAACGCTCGCATCGCCGCCGGCCGCGCGCCTGCCGCTCGTCAGTCGAGCGGTGACGGTGCTGGCGGGAGCGTGCGTTTTCCTCGTACCGCTGCTGTACGTCATCTCCTGGTCGTTCGAGCCGATCCGGTTTTATCTGCGCAGCCGCTGGTTTCCGGATGACGCGTTCTATTATTTCGAAATCGGAAGGAACCTGGCGTCAGGCTTCGGACCGACCTTCGACCAGATGCATCAGACGAACGGTTTTCAGCCGCTGTGGCAGGTAATTTGTGCCGTCGTGTGGTGGTACGTGCCGGAGTCAACGCCGTTTGTTCACACGATTAATGTTGTGCAGGCCGCCATCCTCGCGGCCGGGCTGCTGCTGATCTTCGCGACGACGCAGCGCATCGCGCATTGCCCGATCACCTCGGCCGCGGCGCTCCTGACGGCATTTTTTTTCTTTCCCTTCTTTTTTGCGTTCGTGAACGGCCTGGAAACGGGCGTCTACTTTCTGATGACGGCAGCCGTTTTGTTTGTGCTGGTGGGAATTCGGCCGGGGACCGGGACGCGGACGTACGTCCTTCTTGGCGCGCTCCTCTGCCTGATGTTTCTTGCCCGGCTCGACAGCGGACCGTTTGCGGTTCTCGTTCTGGCGTGGCTCGTGCTGCGGCGGACGTCAGCGCGACACGTCTTGCTGGCTGCCGCGCCGCTCGCGATCGTCGGCGCCGCGTACCTCACCTACAACACGGCCGCGTTTGGCTCTCCGATGCCGATCAGCGGGGCGGTGAAGCGCGAGTGGGGACACATGAACCTGACGCGCGAGTTGAAGGCCGGCCTGCCGATCTGGAAAGCGTATGCCAAGGCGCTGGCGTGGCCGGTCTCTCATCCGAATTACTACCCCATCCTCGCCGTACTCGTGGCGAATGTCTGCCTGGCCGTCGTTTGGCCGCTGCGGCGGCGCTGGCCGCTGGCGTTGTTCACCGGGTTCGTGCTCTTCAAATATGTGCTGTACGTCGTCCTGTTTTACGACCACGCGTTCTTCACCTGGTATTACGCGGTCGACTGGATCGCGCCGCTGATCGGCGTGCCGCTGCTCGTGGCGTGGGTGCTGCGCCGTTTGAGCGGCGTGGCGTGGCTGCGGGTTGTCGGGCAACTCGCGGTCGCGAGCGCGTTCGGCCTGTTGCTCTGGCGAAGCATTCCGAGCTACTACTGGAGTTTTGAGACGCAGCTTCGCCACCAGCGCGCTATGCTAAGAATCGCACCTGAGCCGGCCAATGAGATGGACCTGTATTATTTTGCGGCGCAGATCGTCCAGGAATCGCATCTGCCGCCGAAGACCGTGCTTGCCTCGCACAACGCGGGAATTCTCGGATTTTTCATCGATCAGCCGGTCGTGAACTTCGACGGCCTCGTGAACGATCGGCATCGTCTGGAGCACATTCGGCGCTACGGGCTGGATTTTCGACCCTATGTGGATGAACTGAAGCCGGACATCTATCTGGACGTGATTTCCGAGGGCGGGATTGAGTTTTACGAGCACGCATTCGTCAACGATCGCGGCTACCAGCTCTGCCGCCTGGGCGAACTCGTTGAAAAGCGCTTTGGGAAATGCCCGGTCGGGACGTTGCTGTTGTTTCACAAGCCCGGCTTGGCGATTCGCGGCGACAATGACGCACCGCGCGCGGCCGCGCAATAAGATGAAGTCCGCGCGCAGCGCGATGGTCGGAGGGAGTTTCGGGAGATGCGAGTCCTATCGGGCGTGCAATCATCGGGCACGCTGCACATCGGCAACTACTTCGGCGCGATCAAGCAGCACATCGAGCTGCAGCACGCGCATGAGTGTTTCTTTTTCATCGCGAATTACCACGCGCTGACCACGGTGCAGGATGCGCCGCGCCTGCGGCAGCTCACGCTCGACGTCGCGCTCGATTATCTCGCGCTCGGCCTCGATCCGAACAAGGCCGCGCTCTTTCGCCAGAGCGACGTGCCGGAGGTCTGCGAGCTGGCTTGGATTCTCTGCACCGTCACCGGCATGGGCCTGCTCGAGCGCGGCACTTCCTATCGCGACAAGGTCGAAAACGGCCTGCCCGCCACGGTCGGCATTTTCTATTACCCCGTGTTGATGGCCGCCGACATCCTGATTTATCGCAGCGACCTCGTCCCGGTCGGCAAGGACCAGACGCAGCACATCGAGTTCGCCCGCGACATGGCCGGCTATATCAACAACACCTATGGCCGCGATCTGCTGAAGCTGCCCACCGCCCGGCTGAACGAGGCCGCGATCGTCCCTGGCACCGACGGGCGCAAGATGAGCAAGAGCTACGGCAACGCGATCGAGATTTTCGGTGATCCGAAGGCGATCGCGAAGAAGTATCGCTCGGAGTTCAAGACCGACAGCACGCCGGTCGAGGCCCCGAAAAACCCCGATACCGACAACCTGTTTGCCCACCTGCGGCTGCTGGCCGCGCCGGATGAGCTGGAATCGTGGCGGCAGCGCTATCTGGCGGGCGGCATGGGCTATGGCGACGTGAAAAAGCGCCTCGGCGAGCTATACGAATCCACCTTCGGCCCGTTCCGCGAAAAACGCGCGGCCCTGGCGGCCAACCCGGCGCAAGTCGAGGAGATCCTCCGCGAGGGCGCCCGGCGCGCCCGCGCCGCCGCCGCGCCGGTGATGGAGGCGGTGCGCGAGGCGTGCGGGATTGTGCGGGCGGAATGACGTTCCGCATGCGCCACGCTCTCTGAGCAGTGCTGCACGCTACGGCAACGATAAGAGACCGCGCGCGAACCGAACAAATCCTTGCTCACAGAGCAGTGGCACGCTCGACAGCCTCGCTCACCGATGTCGATTCATCACCAACTTCTGTACATCTGATAACCACAAGGTGTGCATCGAAATGCCGCGAGAATGAGCACCCATGGATCAGCCCCGAGTGCGTAATGCCCCCGCGTCACCCCTCCGCCGCCGGGTCGAGGCGGAATAGCAGCGCCAGCAGCACTCCGCCCCCCAGCCCGATCAGCGCCACCACGCGCCAAAACGCCGTGTAGTCCAGCGCCGTCACCCGCGCTTCCGGCTTCAGCGCCTTCCAGGAGCGTGACTGGTCATTCGGGTTCGCCTTCGCAAACGCCGCGACTTCGGCATTCGCGCCGACATAGACGCGGTCCCAGCCCTGCGGGCCGGTGTCCTGCTTGCTGGTGCTGACCGGCGGTCGCTGCGGAATCAGGTTTACGCTCTTCGCACATTGCTCGATCGTTACGCCCTCGCGCGTCGCGTAGCGCGAAATCTGGCCGACGACCGGCCCGGCCAGCAGCGGCCCCAAGCCCAGGATGATGATGCCGAAAACGGTTTGGGCCGAGTGGCGGACGTCTTTCGGTGCGACGCGTTCGACATAGATAAACGCCGTGGCGTAGAAACAGGCGAAGCACACGCCGTGCAGGGCCTGGCTGGCCACGACCAGCCCCGTCGGGGAGCCGAGCGAGAAGATCATGAACCGCGCGAAGTAGGCCAGGCAGCCGATCGTCAGCAGCCAGCGAAATCCGATCCGCCGCACGAAGAAGCCCAGTGCCGCGAGGACGAAGATTTCGCTGAACTGCCCGATGCTCATGGCCTGCTGCACGTCGGCCGTGCGCATGCCCTCCAGCGTCGGCAGGAAGTTCGGCGTCTGAATGAAATAGATCGTGTGAATGATGGAGATCGGCAGCGCGACCAGCGTCACAATCGCCAGGCCGGGCTTGGCCAGCAGGCCAAATGCCTTCGCGAAGGCGAGCGACTCGACCGATTTTCGCGGCGGTGTGTGCGGCAGCGTCAGGCAATAGATCCCGTACGCGAAACTCAGAATTCCCGACAGCCGCATGGCGTCCGCGAGGCGCAGCATGACGTCGGGTCGCTCATCGCCGACGAGGTAGGGCGGATAGCTGACGGTGTGCAGCCCCGTCTGCAGCCAGACCATCGGAAACACCCAGCTCACCGCGATCCAGCCGAGCGTGCCGCCTAGGCGGACCGACGGAAACTGCCGGCCCGGATCGCGCAGGTGCGAAAAAGCGAGCGAGTTCGAGATCGCGATCGTCGGCATGTAGATGATCGAATAAATGCACGAGAGAATCAGCCACGTCCAGAACCCGGTCTGCGACGCGAGCAGGTACTGCACGACGCCGCCTACGAGCATTGAGACGCACAGGAATCGCTCGGCCGCAAAGACGCGATCCGCGATCTGGCCGGCGATAAACGGGGCGAAAATGGCGCCTACCGCGCCGGCCGCTCCGACGATCCAGCCGATCTCCTCGCCGGAAAAGCCGAGCTGTCCCGCTAGGTAACGCCCGAGAATGGGGAGCCACGCTCCCCAGACGGCGTATTGCAGGAACATCATCAGCGTCAGGCGCGGCGTGATGAGCCCAGGCGAAGCGGACGACGTTTCTTGTGAGTTCGAGTCCATCTTTGAGTCCCGATCGAGTGGAACTGTCCAGCCAGCGCTACCCGGCGGTATTCCAATTACCAGCGATGCTCAATTTCCCTCGTCATGTGGTCCATGCGCAGGAGGTCGTCCCCAGCCGAACCCCAACCGCGAGGGAGGGGTTACGTGCAGCCCCCTCCCTCCACGGTCGCGGGGCTCGGCTGGGACCGTTCCCACCAAAGTGTCCACCGGCTCGGCGTCAGTGCCGATGGACTGAAATAGCCCGCTCGGTTATCCTCTGCAAGTCCCGGAGCGAAGCACGCGGCCGTTTTCCGTTTTGTCCGTGATTTTCGGGACCGTTCTCACCGATCGACGAAAAGATCGGGCAGGTCGCGCCGTGGGGCGGCGCAGTTGTCGGCCGCCCGTGTGGGACGCGGCTTCCTACAATTCTGAGCGGTGCCATGGACGTCGACAGCCTACTCAAGCAGATTCGCGACAGCTCGGCCGAGACCGAGTTTTATCTGCCCATGCCATCGGGCTACAAGCCGGGCCAGTGCAAGTATGTCGTCGTGCTCGGAACGGTGATGAGCGGGCTTGGTAAGGGCATCTTCAGCTCGTCGCTGGCCAAGTGCCTGCAGGACAAAGGTCTGACCGTCGCACCGATCAAGCTCGAGGGATACCTCAACATCGACTCGGGCACGCTGAATCCCTTCCGTCATGGCGAAGTGTTCGTACTCGACGACGGCACCGAATGCGACATGGACCTGGGCACGTACGAGCGCGCCCTCGATATCGACGTCACGCGGCTGAACTTCTGCACCAGCGGCCAGATCTATCGCCGCGTGCTGGAGGTCGAGCGCGAGGGCGGGTATCTCGGCCGCGACGTGCAGATGATTCCGCACGTCACCGGGGAAGTGAAAAATCGTCTGCGCGAGCTGGCCGTCGCCAGCCGGGCGGACGTGATCTTCGTCGAGATCGGCGGCACGGTCGGCGATGTCGAAAACGCATATTACATCGAGGCGATGCGTCAGCTCGCTTTCGAGGAAGGGCAGCACAGCGTCTGTTTCGTGGCCCTGACTTACGTGCTCGAACCCGGCATCCTCGGCGAGCAGAAGAGCAAGGCCGCCCAACTCGGCATTCGCCAGCTTTTGCAATGCGGCATCCAACCGCACATTATCGCCTGCCGCGCGCAGAATCCGGTGACGCGCAAGGTGCGCGAAAAGATCGCGATGTTCAGCAACGTCCCGCCGGACCGCGTCTTCTCGATGCACGACTGCGAGAGCGTGTACCTGATTCCCGACATGCTGCGCGTCGCGGGCTACGACAGAGCGCTGATCGAGTGGCTGGAGTTGCAGGATCGCGTCAGTCTTGAGACGGAGAAGGCGGCCCGCGAGCGCTGGTCGCAATACGTCACGCCCCTGCGCCGCTGCGATCGCCAGGTGAAGATCGGCATCACGGGCAAATACACGGCCGTCCGCGACGCTTACGCGAGCATCATCAAAGCGTTCGAGCATGCCGGCGTGCCCTTCGGCTGCCGCGTGCAACTCGAATGGATCGACACGACTGACATCACCGACGGCAACGCTTCCGAGCGGCTGGATGGTCTGCACGGCATTGTCGTGCCGGGCGCTTTCGGCACGCGCGGCGCCGAGGGCAAGATCGCCTGTCTGCGGCACGCGCGCCTGAGCGGATTGCCGTGCCTGGGTATTTGTTACGGCTTCCAGATGGCGGTGATCGAGTATGCGCGCAACGTGCTCGGCTGGGCCGATGCGAACTCGACCGAGATCGATCCCGAGTGCCGTTATCCGGTGATCACACTGCTGCCCGAGCAGCGGAAGATCGAAGGCCTCGGCGGCTCGATGCGGCTCGGCGGGCATGATGTGATTGTCCGCGAGGGCACCCTGTCGCATCGCATGTTCGGGGCGCGCACGCGGCTCCGCTTCCGCCATCGCTACGAGGTTGAGCCGCGCTACGTGGCCGATCTCGAATCAGCCGGCCTGGTTTTCTCCGGATGGGCGCCGCGGAGCGAGATTCGCAATCTGCTCGAGCTGCCGCAAGCCGCGCATCCGTATTTCGTCGCGACGCAGGCCCACCCCGAACTCAGCAGCCGCCCGCTTCGCCCCCAGGCATATTTCGTCGGATTGGTGCACGCAGCGCTGGGCCGCGCACTGCCCGGCTTCGACGAGCCGATCGACTACGACAGCATCTGTCACATGCGCCCGCTCGCGACGCCGACTGCAACGTCCTCGGCACCGAAGCCAAATCTGGTGCGCTCCCCGAGCGACTAACGCGAGAAAGTCGCCTAATTCCGCGATTGGTCGCAGGATCGCGCGGCGTGCCGAATTCGCGAGCAAGGTCGCACCGCGAATAACATGCAACACAGCCACACTGACGCCGGCTCAGGAACGTAATAGACCATTCCTCCGATGCCGCCGGTTGCCCCAGATGGCGGTCCTCCCACCAACTCCGTGCTTCCGCTGACCGTATCGACAGCGTAAAGACGCCCTGTGGCGTTTACATACAGGGTGCGGCCATCCGGTGTCAGCGCCATGGCGATGCCGTATCGGTTGTCGAGCAGACCATCGTCATCGGATAACAGCCGTCGCGTGGAAGGATTGTTTTGTTTGTAGGCATACAAGGCGCTGCCAGTAAGGACGAAAACATCGCCCGCAGCGGAAACTGTAAAGCTGTAGATCTCGCGCGAATACTGATCGAATGGAAAGGATGTTCCCGGCGCGGGCGTGTATAGCAGTGATGTGGAATGCGCCGGCAGCGCCGAGTAGAACCCCGCCTGCGTCGGAACCACCATTCCAGCGGCGCTGGTCCACGTCAGCGGCGGGCCGCCGTAGAATGGGTACTGCACGGTGCCCCGGGCGAAATCAGACAGATAGAAGCTGTCAAAACGGTCGTAGGCCACGCCCACAACGCCGACGAGGCCGTCCGCCGGTCCCAGCAGCGTTTGGTAAGTTCCGTCACCGCTGAATTCAATGAGCTCGCTGCGTGCCTCAAGTCCCACGCGCAGATTTCCGCTCGGCGTAATCGCGATTTGATTCGGATACGAACAACTCTCAGGAATGGAGCCGAAGGGCGCAAACACTTTGCTGGCTGGATCAAACTCCCAAATTTGGTCGGGTCGCTGGCAATCCTCGAACTGATACGTCGAGAAGTACAGGTGTCCACGCGTGAAATCCGCCCGGGCTGTGGCGCACGCGACCAGGAACGACGCTGACCCGAGGAGTCGTTTCATGCGCGCTACCTTTTTCTGAGCGGCCGGCAGAAGCAGCCGACGAATAACAGCATGGCGCCCGTGACGGGTTCGGGTACAAAGTAGGCGATCCCGCCCGGGCCGCCATTGGCTACATGGGGCGGCAGTCCCGCCAACTGCGCCGTCGAGCCGGTGAGAGTGTCGACCAAATAAACTCCATCCGTCCAAACGAACAGAGATCGTCCGTCGGGAGCGAGCGCAAGTGTTCCACCAAAGAGTGTTTGAAATAGCGTGTTAGTTACCAGTTTTCGCGTCGTTGGATTGTTTTGCTCATACGAATAAAGCGAATTCCCGGCCAAGACATACACGCGGCCATCAGGGGTTGCGGTGAGACCAAACACTGGTTGTGTATAGGTGTCAAAATCGAGGGCACTCCCGGCGCCGGCGTGTAGGTCACAGATCGCGAGAGAAACGGCAGCGCACCGTAGAATCCGAATTGCCCAGGGGCGACATTTCCGACGGGCTCCGACCAAACCTGGGGCGGCCCACCGTAGAACGGATACTGCACTACGCCGGTTTCCAAGTCAGACAGATAGAAACTGCCGAACCGGTCGTAGGCGACGCCCACCACACCCACGAGGCCGTCCTCAGGTCCCAATAGGGTCTGATAGCTGCCATCTCCGGAAAACTCGACCAGTTTGCTCCGCGCCCGTAAGGCGGCGCGCAAATTGCCGTCGGGGGTGAATGCGAGCTGGTTCGTGTAGGCACAGCTCTCTGGTATCTCCGCGAACAGCGAGTACTGCCGCGATACCGGATCAAAATCCCAAATCTGGTCAGGCTTCTGGCAATCCTTGAACTGGTAGGCCGAAAGATACAGGTGCCCGGAAACAAAATCCGCCCGGGCGGCGGATGCGGCGATGGCGGCGAGCAACAGCCCCAATGCCCCCGTTGACAGGTGCTGACGGCAGTTCATGTTCAAATCCCGCGATAGGTACTATCAGACTCTGCGGGATTGTTCGCACGATTCGGCGCGAAGTCAACGCAACAATCGCACGACATTTCGAGTTGCGGTGTGAAGTAACTGGCGGTTCAGTTGCCGCCCGTCGGGGCGGCACCCAAATCCGAGGCCTAGAAGTGGAAATCCGCGTCCGTCAGCCCCGGATTCAGCTCGATGTCCTTGTACACGTAGCTGCCGAGCAGTTTCTTGCCCTCTTTGTCGGCGTAGGAATAGGCCGCGACCGGGATGAGCCATTCGCGATCGAGGTGGAGCACGAACTTGGCATCCGGATATCTGCCGTCTTCGTTCGTGAAGGGCAGGCGGCGCTCGAAGACGAGCGTGGGGCGGTCGTCGATCATGCCCGTGCCGGTGTAGCGGTAGTCCAGCACGCCTTCCTTCTCAGCCTGCGTGTTGTATGTTTCGAGCAGCGACAGCAGGGCGCGGAAGCCGAACTCGTCCATCGTGCGGCGGCTGGCCTTCTTCGCGTCCGCGCCGTGGATCGGCCGCGTCACTTCGCTGACGAAGGCGCGGGCGATCACGCCGGCCGGCTCGATGCGGGCCACCTTTTCGCCCTTTTCATTCACGTATTCCGGCGAGTCGATGAACAGGGCGCGTTTCGCCTGGTCCGCGTTCTTTTTCCAGATCATGTAAACCGAGTGCGGGGCGCGGCGGAAGCGAACCTCAATCTGCTCTTCGTCGTGCAGGTCGCCATCGATGCGCTCCTGCTTCACGAACAGGCAGCGATAATCGCGAATCGTCGCGTCATATTTGTCGCGGGCCATCCGCGCGACGGCCATTGGGTCGCGGCGGGCGAGTTCCTCGATCGCGGCGCTGGAGCTGCTCGTGGCTGCGACGAGGGTCGCGCTGGGGTCGCCGTCGCTTGCTTCGGCGTCGCGCGGCGATTCAGTCGCGAGCGGCGTGAAGTCGGCCTTGGCGGCCGGAATCTCCGCCTTCACCGGGACGGGTGAACGCCAGACGCCAACCAGCGCGAACGACACGAGGCCGGCGACGACGAATCTAGCGATCAGCAGCACGGAATTCCCCTAAGGTACGGTCGCCCGAAATCTCGATTTCGCAGCACCCCGTAACTCACCTATCGGTGGTCACGGCTGGTGGCTTGACCGCGAAATCCGCCTCGTGCGCGCCGCCGAGCGGTTTTCTCGGGCGTGGTCCTCCCTGACCAAAACCCGGCGAATTCTACGAACCTTACTACTGCCCCACAAGCAAAAAGTTGCGGGCGCTAGCGACCGAGGTCGCGCCAGGACGTCAAAAGCCGCTCATATTCCGCGGGATCGGCCTCAAACTCGAGTGTATGAGAAGCGGCTGAACAGATTGTAATATCGGGCGGCGCGACGCAGATTCGCTCCAGCCACGTCCGAGTGGGGCCGTTGCGAATGATGCGATCACGCTCGGCGATCAGCAGCGTCGTCGGCGCGTGCAGCGCGCCGCGCGGCAAACCGCGCAGACGGCGATCGAGGCGCGTCGAGCAGTAGAGAAATCGCGCGGTCGCCTCCGACAGCGCTAGCGGATCGCGTGCGATGAACTCCTGTCGCGCCGGGTTCTCGGTGAAGAGGGCGGGATCGTCGAGCGGAATTCCGAATCGCTTTTGCGGTTCGCGGAGCAGCGCCCAGCCGATCTGCATTTGCCGCGCGACGCTCACGCCGACGGCCGGATAGATGCCCGGCGTGATCAGCAGGAGATGCCCGACGCGCTGCGGATTCTGCAGTGCCCATTGGACGGCGAGCTTTCCGCCCCAACTGATCCCGATGATGTCAAAGCGCGCGATGGAATAGGTGGTCGCGGCCCAATCAAAGAGTTCATCAAGATCGCGAAACCAGCGCTCAGGATCAGGCGTGTCGCCGCGCGCCGACGCGTTAAGTCCGCTGCCGCGCCGGTCGGGCATGACGACGAGCGCGCCACTCTCGGCCAGCCTCCGCGCGGAGGCTTCGTACCAACCGCCATGCGATTGAATGCCGTGCAAAATGAGGAACGCGCGCTGGTCGCCGGTGGTGCGCGGCGGGATGACGCGCCCGCGCGTTTCGTATCCATCACTGTGCCGCCACGCTTGAATCGGCAACGATGCGGGCGAAATCGCGGCGGGAGCCGTATTCATCGACCCGCAACCGGCAGCGGCACGCCCGCTTGGCGAGATGAGGAACCAGCGACGGCCGCCGGCTCGATCGTGATCGCTACGGACTTGAAAGCCGGCGTGCGCGATTCGGGATCAGCATCGCGCGGCACGATCACGTTCGCCTCCGGCGCGTACATCGCTGCGTTTCCGGCACGAATATCGAACGGGCGCACGAGGACGTTGTACAGCGCACCGATCGCGCTCCGTACCGTCACGGGCTGATTCTCGCGCAGCCCAAGCCGAGTGATGTCGGCCGCGTTCATCAGGATCACGTCGCGCCGCTCCTGTCCGCGATAGACGTCCTCATCCTCATAGACGACGGTATTGAATTGCCCCTCGCTGCGAATCGTCATGAGCCGTAGCGCGTTCGCCGCGCGCGGCAGATCGGGAATCGCCAGAGCGAAGAAGCGCGCCTTTCCGCTCGGCGTCTTGAAGCGCGGCTCGTGAATCGTTCGCCCCGCGATCTGGAATTCCTGCTTCGTGCGATCGATCTCGGCGATTGCCTCGTACCCGGGGATGGCGGCCGCGATCGCCTGGCGAATGTTGTGGTGCCGCTCCATCTCCCGCCACTGGATGGGACCGTCGTCGCCGAGGACCTGCCGCGCCAGCGCGACGACCAGCTCGACTTCGCTGCGCGCCTCCGGCAAGCGCGCGGGGCCGCCGTCACTGAGTCGCACGTAGTTGAACATCGACTCTTGCGTCGTCGGCTGTGCTTCCTCGTCGCGCGCTTTCACTGGCAGCACCAGCGTGTGCTTCGCCCGGCCCCACGCGTGGCCGGTGTTCATGGTCGTGCTGAAATACGCCACCAGGTCGAGCCGCGCGAACGCCCGCGCCGTCGCTTCGGCATCGGGGTTGCTGCCGAAAAGGTTTCCGCCGAGGCAGAACGCGTTGCGCAGCTTGCAGGCGGCCATCGCCTCCACGCAGGCGAGCGTGTCCAATCCGGGCGTGCGCGGAAGCTGCACGCCGAAATGCGATTCCAGCCGCGCGAGCACGTCGGCTGCGAGTTGCGGCGTAACACCGACGGAGCCGACGCCCTGCACATTGCTGTGGCCGCGAATCGGCAGCAGCCCGGCTCCGGGCTTGCCAACCATGCCGCGCAGCAGCGCGAGATTGACGATCGCGCGCACGTTGTCCACGCCGTGCACGTGATGCGTGATTCCCATCGTCCAGGCGAACACGGCGTGCGACGAGCGTGCATATGTCTGAGCGACGCGTTCCATGGCGGCGCGCTCCACGCCGGCCGCGCGTTCCAGTTCGCTCCAGCGCGCCGCATTGAAGGCCGTGCGGAATTCCTCGTAGCCCTCAGTAGCCTGCTGGATGAACTCGCTGTCGATCGCTCCGGGATGCGCCAAAAGCGCCTTCGCGATGCCGGTCAGCAGGGCGATGTCGCCGCCGATGTGCGGCTGCAGATAGTCGCTGGCGATCTGCGAACCGAAGAGCAGGCTTCCGACGCGCGACGGAACGCGGAAGTTCATCAGCCCGACTTCGCGCAACGGATTGATGACGATCACCTGCCCGCCCCGTTTTCGCACATCGGCCAGTACGGACATGAGTCGCGGGTGATTTGACGCCGGGTTGCCGCCGATCAGAAACACGAGATCGGTGTGTTCGAGATCTTCGAGCGAAATCGTCGCCGTTCCGGTCCCCAGCGCGCTCTTCAGGCCGACGCCGCTGGCCTGATGGCAGTAATAGCTGCAATTGTTGACGTTGTTCGTGCCGTAGAGCCGGGCGAAAAGCTGCCAGAGGAACGCGGCTTCGTTCGAAGCCCGGCCGCTGAAATAGAAGAAGTTCTCGTCCGGACGCGTCGCCTTGAGCCGGTCGGCGAGCATTCCAATCGCTTCGTCCCAGGAGATCGGGCTGTAGCCACGATCATCCGGTCCGGCGTAGAGCGGCGCCCCGATGCGCCCGAGTGCTTCCAACTCGCGCGGCGAGAGCGAGCGCAGCACGTCGAAGCCATATTGCTCGAAGAACTCGGCGGAGATGCGGCCCTGCATGTCCGCTGCCATGGCCTGCATCGATTTCTTGCAGACTTCCGGAAAGCGGCCGCGCTCGTTCACCATTCCGCCGCGCTGTCCGCCCATGCCGAGCGCGCAAGTCTTACAGGCGTTGCGTGAGCGCAGCGCGCGGAAGAACTTCCAAAAGCCGCCGGCGCGGGCAGCCATGCGAAAGCTGTAGAGGATTGACGGCCAACCGCCGCCGGCAGTGAAGCGCCGCATGCGCTGACGACCTCCGATTTCGCATTGTAGCTGCAGGGCGCGACCGCGCTTGGTCATGCGTCGCGTGCGCGCGGCCGGATGTCACTCGGTGCCCTTGCCGGGGATGCGACACTGCATGGGCCGAGCGACGGGAGAAGAGTTCCAGCGGACGAGATGACGTACGAAAGGGCGCACCGCCGGTGCGCGGCTTTTTCCGTACCCAAAACACACAGCGGGCTTGCCGGGCGGCGGGTTACGACCGGGTGCGGGTGTACCGCGCCCATCGTGCAAGCAGCCGTCGCCCGGTCTTTTTTCTTTCGTGCGCCGTGGGTGATCGCGTCGCGCCGCGCGTCGATACTTGTAGTTGGATGTGACGAAGTCGCCAGAAAAGCACAGCGGCGGCCCAAGGCCGCCGCTGATTTTCCCTCCGGGCATCGGGTGGGGCCGCGAAGCCGGAGAGCCGCCCCCGTTCTCGCCGCTTCAGCGAGTTTTCGCTTCCCTCCGGGCGCTAGGGGTCTGCTTCTTCTGGTGCCGATGCTTCTTCGCCTTCGCCCGCTTGTGATGCTTCGTGGTCTGAGCGGGAACGGGGGCAGGTTTCTGTGGTCCAACCTGTCCCAAGGCCGGCATGCCTGCGAATCCGATCAATGTCGCCGCCAGCGACGCTACCAACATCCTTGTACGCAACACGTGCAGTCACTCCTTTGTGATTCTTGAATCCCAGGTCGGGGATACGGATTTCATTCACTACGGGTTCGTCGTACCGCTGCCCTTCTTGTCCTTCTTTTCCCGCTTCTCATGGGACGAGTGCTCGGCCTTGTCGGTCTGCTTGACCTTGCCGGCCTCATCGACGGTCGCGTGGACGACCTTGTCCGCGACGACACAGTCGACGCGCACGATGAACGACTTGTCGTCGCGCTTCGCCTGGGCGCTGATCGCCGTACCGCCGGTTTGCGTCTCAGCGGCCTGCACGGCCTTGCTGAGCGTCATGCCGTGCGTCTGCATCATCTTCGCGAGTTCCTGCTCGCGATTTTCGCCGCGACCCGCCGCCGTTTGTTGGGCAAAGACAGGCAGTGTCACGGACAGCAACAACGCCGCCGCGCCGGGCACGATCCAATGCCAGCGTTTCACTATGAGTCTCCGGAGAGGGAATCATCCTCGGAGCGACGCGCGTCGCTCTCGTCGATCTGCGCGCGGCGTCGAGCCAGAGTGCTTCGAACGGCCGCGACCAGGTCTTCCATGGAAAACGGCTTTTCGAGCACTTCGCTCGCGCCGCGCCTCAGGGCTTCGGCCCGCGTCTGATCCGACCCGAAGGCCGTGATCAGGATGGAGGCAGGGCCGCCGCTATGCGATTGCAACCCGGCGATGATGGTCAGGCCATCGACCCCGGGCATGCGTAGGTCGGAAATCACAAGGTCGAAGTCAACGTGACGGTGTGTGATCAGGCCGATGGCGATTGCGTCGATCGTCCGCCAGCCGTCGTGCGCTTCCTGCACCTCAAAGCCGGCGCGACGGAGGGTGTCCACCATCAGGCGACGCATTTCCGCGTCGTCTTCAGCAACCAGGATGCGCGGCCCGCGCCGTACCGTCGCTGGCGACACGGGCTCGCGCTCCGGCTGGTCACCAAAGGGCGATTGCTCGATCGGCAACACGAGGTCATCCAAGTGTAGGATCATCGCTCGATTCCCTCGGCCGACTCCGCCATCGCAGGAATCGGTGACTGGCGATCGAGAGGGCACTTCTCATGCCGCGCGCCGCGGCGTTTTGTAAAATGAGCTGCGCGTCGCAGTAATTGCTTGGAAAACAGACAGTTGGCGTTATGCCGGCACTGAATGAGCACCGGGGCAATTTGGGGCGCGCCGCTTTTCGCCCCGCCCAAAGGTGTCCGTGTGCGATTGGCGAGTTACTTCGGACTAAGGCTTTGCGTCCGAAGCCGACTTGTCGAGTTTGCGATAGAGCGTCTTGCGATCCATGCCCAGAATGCGGGCCGCGAGCGTGCGATTGCCGCGTGTGGCGGCGAGCACACGCTCGATATAGCGGCGCTCCACTTCTTCCAACGTGGGCAGCTCGCTCGTGTTCTCGCCGGTGACAACCATGTGCGAACTGCGATGCTCGCGCACGCGATCGGGAAGATCGTCGGGCGTGACATGGTCATGCCGCGTGAGCGCGACGGCGCGCTCCATGCAGTTTTGCAGCTCGCGCACGTTGCCCGGCCAGTCGTAGTCGAGCAGCCGTCGGGCGGCAGCTTCCGAGATGCCGACGACCTGCTTCCCGGCGCGGGCCGCGAACCGGCGGAGGAACTCTTGGGCCAGCAGCAGTACGTCGCCGCCCCGATCGCGCAGCGGCGGCAGATGCACCTGCACGACGTTGATGCGGAAGTAGAGGTCCTCGCGAAACTCGCCGCGCTCGACGGCCGTGTCGAGGTCGCGATTCGTCGCCGCCACGATGCGCACGTTCACCGGCTCTTCGCGCTCGGCTCCGAGCGGGCGTATGCGGCGTTCCTGGATCGCGCGCAGCAGTCGTGGCTGCAGGGCGAGCGGCATGAGTCCGATTTCGTCCAGAAAGATCGTCCCGCCATCGGCCTCGGCGAAGAGGCCGCGCCGCGCCTGGCGCGCATCGGTAAACGCCCCCCGAACGTGCCCGAAAAGCTCGCTCTCCAGCAGGGTTTCGGGCAGAGCGGCACAGTTCACCGCGACAAACGGACCACTCTTGCGGCGGCTGCCGGCGTGGAGCGTGCGGGCGGCCACCTCTTTGCCCGCGCCTGTTTCGCCCGTGATCAGAATGGACGTCTCGCTGTCGGCCACGCGCGAAATCAAATCGCGCACGCGCAACATGGGTTCCGAGGCGCCCAGCAGCTCGCCCGAACCGGTCGGATCGGCCAGCGTGTCGCGGAGCCGCTTCACTTCGTCGCGTAGCGAGCGGAGCTGCACGGCGCGGTCGAGAATCAGCGCGAGTTCGTCGGTATCGACCGGTTTCGTGACGAAGTCGTACGCGCCGGCCCGAATCGCCGCGACGGCCGAATCCAGGCTGCCGAACGCCGTGATGACGATGACGGGCAGGCCGGGTTCGCTGTCGATTGCATTGCGACAAACATCGAGACCGGACGCGCCGCGCAGATTGAGGTCGCTGACCAGCGCGTCAAAGCGCGCTCCACGCAGCATGGCGGCCGCGCTCTGCGGATCGGCGGCGACGGACACGTCGAATTCGCGCCGGCGCAAGCCGGCCTGCATCAAGTCGAGAAAGCTGGGATCGTCATCGACGATCAGGACGCGCCCGCGCACGAACCGCTCCCTAGGGGCAGATGGACGTCGAAGCACGCGCCCTTGCCGAGCGTGCTCTCGACGGAAATCCAACCACCGTGCTCCTGAATGATACCTCTCGAAACGGACAGCCCGAGTCCAGTTCCCTCGCCCACGTCCTTGGTGGTGAAGAACGGCTCAAATACTCGGTCCAGGTTTTCCGGAGCAATTCCCGCGCCGCCGTCCCGCACGCGCAGGACCGCCCAGCGGCCGGGCTGACCGCCATGGTCGGCGGGTGGCGTCGCCTGGGCTTGGGCAATGCTGATGGTGGCCGTCCCGCCGCTGGGCATCGCCTGGATGGCGTTCATGACGAGGTTGGAAGTGACTTGTTGTATCTGATCCGCATCGACATCCACCACCAGCTCCGCGGCGCGCTCCAGCACCAGCGTCACGCCGTGCTGACGGGCGGTCGCCCCCAACAGATTTGTGGTTTGCTCGGCGATGCTTCCGAGGTCCACCGGGCCCTTGCGCGGCGAGCGTGGCCGGGCAAATTGCAAAAGCTGACGGATGATGTTGGTCATGCGTCGCGTCTGTTCCACGACGATCCTCGCGCACTCGATCGCGGCCGGACCGGTCACCTCGCTTTCGGCGATCATGCGTGCCCGCGCCCAAGCGACGTTGAGCGGCGTGCCCAGTTCGTGGGCGATGCCGGCCGTGAGCTGGCCGACGGTTCGCAGGCGATCGGCATGGCGGAGCTGTTCCATGGCGCGCATGCGGGCCTGCGTCTCGGCTGCGGCCGTCGCCCGCGCCACTGCCAACTGATCGCAAATGGCGTCGAACTCGCGCGCCAGCGTGCCGAACTCGTCGGGCGTGCGGTAGTTCAGCCGATGACTGAAATCGCCGCTCGCGACGTGGCGAATACCATCGATCAGCCGCTGTACCGGCCGTCCGACAAAACGGATTCCCAGCGCCAGAGCGAACATCCCCATCACGAACACAATGGAGGCCGTCGTGACTCCGATTCGCGTCAGCGTCTGCCGCGTATAGGACCGCTGCTCGGCGAGAGATTCGGATAATTCGAGCGCGGCCTTGCGCGGCGAATTCAGCTTCAGGAGCGGGACATAGGTCTTCACGGCGGCATCGCGGGTGTTTTCGTCGGTGTTTTCCGAGATGGTTTGCCCGTTCTGCAGGGCGGTTCTTACCTCAGCGCTGAGCCTGACGTTCGGATCATCGAGCCAGATCCAACCCAACCCGACGGTACCATGTACGCTGTTCTCCGCCTCGATTAAGTCCATCGCGCTGTTGAAGCCGTCGCGATTGAAGCTGTCGCACAGCATCGACGCAAACACCCGGCCGGTATTCGCGTCGTCATGGCGCATGTCCTGTTGAAAAGCGTCCGTTTCGCGGCGAAAGACATCCAGGGCATAGATGGCCAAGACGACCGCGATGCCGCCCACAAACCCGCTGACCAATCTGAGCGTCAGCCTCATTCGGTGATTCTCCGTCTGCGCCGATCCGCGGTCGCTTTCGAGAGTCTATGGCGACCGGCGGATTCGCGTTCATTCGCGTGCGCCTTGAGAGATTCGAATCCATTTCTGAACGCTTTGTCAGTAAAGCAAACTTGAGCGCCCCGGGCGGCGCGGACATCATTTGCCGCGCGCCGATTGCAGCGCGTTCGCTGCGCGGCCGGCGCGGGGCACACGGAGATTCCCATGTTCAGAGGTCGGGTGATTCGGCTCGTAGTGCTGACGACTTGCACGACGTTTCTCTTTGGCGGCTGCGCCGGCTCCGGCTTGCTGCCCTGGGTCGTCGGGCTTGGATTGTTTTCGCAGTTCTCGGGCGCGCTGCAGACCTAGGTCGCGCCCCGCGCGCGCATCGACCGGGGCGCGGCCGATGCGAGCCGCGTTTCGTTTGAAATGTTTTTGTTCGTTCCAGTGGAAGGAGTTTCAGAGTAGCGAATGAATCGATTCTGCTATCGCGCGGCCGGAAGTCTCGCGGCTTCCGCCATCGCAGCCCCCGCATTTGGTCAGTCGCTGCTCGACGCTTGCGCGAATACGAATGTGCCGCCGACGAGCTACGCCGTGTCGTCCCTGACGCCGCTGCCGCCGTTCGCCCTGGCTCAAGATTCCCGTCCGTCGAGGAAAAGCCCGCGCGATCCAGCTCGAATGCTGCGCGCCGCAGCGCGAGGAGAGAGCCGCAAAGCGAATTTCACTATCGCGAGATCAGCGATTTCTACAACATTCGCGAGGCGTGTTCAAACGTCGAGCAGGGCGAATGGGAATTTGAGACCTCCTTTGAATGGGAAACCACCAGCAAGGAAAAGGTACGGCACGGACCGGGCTTTCGCTGAAGTATGGTTTCACCGACACGTTCCACATTGAGCTGGAAGTCCTGCTGCTGATCCTCGGACAGGGCGGTTGACCAGGGGAACGGCGACATCGCCTTGATCCTGTTCAAGGAGTGGTGGAAGGAAAACGACGTGATCCCCGCCTTCGGCACATGGATCGAAAGCCGCTTTCCCACCGGCGACGGCTCCTCGGGCGTCGACGGGTCGCTGCACTTCAACTTCACGAAGCAGTTGCTGCCCGATTTCCGCGGACATTTCGAGGGCTTTATCGAAACCGCCAACGGCGCGCCCGGCGGCGACGACGAGAATCGGCATCTCCAGCGCGTCGGACCGGGCTTTGACTACTCGTTCAGTCCGGACACAATCGTTGCGCTGAACTATCTCAATCGCAGCAGTGACGAGTTCGGCCATCACAACGAAAATATCCTCGAACTGGGCCTGGCACAGCGGGTCGCGAGAACTGTACCAGCTGGCGTTTGACATCGGCGTGGATGGTCAGGATTCAACGCCAAATCTCGGCGCGAAGCTTCTATGGTCAATTGAATGGAAGTAGTGCGCGCCGTCGGACGTTCCGCAATGGGCTTGCTCAGTGCTGCCCTCCTGCAGTTCTCCGCCGGTTGTACGAGCGTTGACGCGCACGCCGATTACGAGCGGGCGCGAAAGCTGATCGCCGAGCACACCGGCTCGACGGAAGTGTTTGCGCCGGAGGCTGGCGAGGCCACCGCCGCGGCCCGCGTCGCGGCGCTGCTGGCGGACGGCCTGACGATCGACAAGGCCGGGCAGGTAG
>JBGAJB010000375.1:0-2856 GCA_044225155.1 Phycisphaerae bacterium
ACTGACGATAAGCTTCATCGCCATCAGGAGATAGGCCAGCCAGATGGCGATATTGGCGTCGATCGGGAGTGAACGCGCCGGTGGCGTAGATTGAGGAAGAAGTCGACCCATTTCCTCCAGGCTTTTCAACTGATCCGCAATCCCACCGCTGATCTCCCAGGTTGGGAACCAAAACACCAGGAATGCCGTACGCAATAATACCAAGCTTGAAACGGAAATTACAATTGACGCGAGGGTTGCTGCGGCGGAAGCGATCAGCACAAACATTCCAAACGCCTGGCAGCGCTGATAGTGCTCACGTCGAATCTCGAACTGCTGCAGAGTCAGGCGGAATTGTCGTACTCCAAGAAATGTGAGGAGCGGCTGGAGCGCGACAACGAACACTTCGAACGCGAATCTGTTGATTGCTATCGACACCCAACTCAATGGCAGCTGATACCAAACGTGCCGAAGAATGATCTTGCTGAGTATTCCGAAAATCAGCGCGATGATGGCCCACTTGCGAAACGCCTTCAGTCGACTCTCAACGACGGGCAGTTCGATCGGAATCTCGCGCCAGAAGCGCCACGGAAGCAGGAGCCGCCAGCACGCGCGAAGCGCGGCGCGAAATGGTCGTCCCGAATACTCATAGAGCTTTGTATGCCTGGTCGTGGCGCCATCCATCATTTCCTGCCAGCGAAGCGCTAGATTGCATTCGGGGCAGTTCGCACCACCGACGTCCGCGAGACTCCTTCCGCAACGGGAGCAGTGGAGTGCGAGTAATCGATTCCAGGTGAATTGATGACCGCACTCCGGGCAGCGCTCGTCGCGCAGTCCGCGCAGGTTGTAAAAGCAAACGGGGCACTCCAGATTGTGCGGCTGCCCCCAGTCCGCGGGCAGATGGGTGAGAATGCTGTCCGAAGGAACGATCTCATTCATGCGGTCATCCATCGGTCCGAGACGCTTGTGTTTTGAGTCGCATTTGTCCTTAACGATTACGGAATCCGCATGCCCGGCTCGGAAGGGCCGCCGCCCCAATGAAGCCCGCACACTACGTCTTCGCCGGCGGCGGAACCGGGGGACACCTCTATCCCGGCCTGGCCGTCGCGGATGCGCTGAAAAAGCTCGATCCCGACGCGGCCATCACGTTCTTTACCACTTCGCGGCCGCTGGATCGCGAGCTGCTCAGCCGCACGTCGTACGCCCAGGTTCCCCAGTCGGTGCGTCCGCTGTCACTGCGGCCGTGGCATTGGCCGGCGTTCTGGCGGGCGTGGCGGTCGAGCGTGGCGGCCGCGCGGGCGTTTCTGCGGGAAAACAACGTGCGCGGTGTGCTCGGCCTGGGCGGATATGCGGCCGGGCCGGCGGTCCACGCGGCCGGCGCGCTGAAGATTCGGCGCGGCATCCTGAATCCCGACGCGATTCCCGGGAAGGCAAATCGCTATCTCGCGCCGCGCGTCGATTTCGTCGCGCTGCAGTGGGACGCTTCGCGAAAATACTTCGGCCCGCAGGTGGGCTGCGAAACGCTCGGCTGCCCGATTCGTCCCGCCTTCGCCGACGCGACCGCGGCAGCGGGACGTGCCGCGTTCGGCCTTGATCCAGCGCGGCGAATGCTGCTCGTCACCGGCGCGTCGCAGGGGGCGCGCACGATCAACTTCGCCTTGACACGCGTCTGGCCCGATTTCGTGAAGAGCCACCCGGACTGGCAGTTGCTGCATCTCACCGGCGGCGAGGACGAGCGGCCCGTCCGCGACGCGTACGCCCAGGCGGGTGTCGCCGCGCAGGTGCTCGCCTTTACGCATGAAATGCCGCTGGCGATGGCCGCTGCCGATCTCGTGATCTCGCGGGCCGGCGCATCGACACTGGCCGAACTGACTGCCCTCGGCCGACCGTCCATCCTGCTGCCCTATCCCTTCCACAAGGATCAGCACCAGCACGCGAACGCGCGCGTCCTGGTCGACGCCGGCGCGGCCATCCTCCTCGACGACACACGCGACGGCCAGCAAAACGCGACGCTGATGCAACCCATGCTCAATTCCCTATGCGACGCGGCCACCCTGGCAAGAATGTCCGCCGCCGCTCGCAAGATTGGCCACGCGCATGCCGCGGAAGCGATCGCGAGACGCCTGATGGGGGAGTAGCGCATTGCCAGTAGCGAGTAACGAATTGGTCCCCCCGCTTCCCGGTGCCCCCACGTGCTGAGCGCTACGTTCTCGCAATGCAGGCGAGCGTACGTGCCATCCCTCTGTCGAACTCATCGCGCATGAAAGGCAATTCGTTACTCGCGATTCGAAACTCGATACTACATCGCGGCTCGGCGGGAGCCTCGCCCTCCCGGTCTCCCGATATTCAGCGTGTGCTCCCCTTCCGGAGTTCTGATTCGCTATTCGCCATGAGCCATTCGCGATTCCCTCCCTACCACCCCCCGCGGCGCGCAAACGGGCTGCGCATCCCCGACGTCGCCCCTTCGATGGGGCCGCTGGCCCTCAGTGATCGCGCCAGTTCAACACCCAGCGCGCACACGTCCGGTGCATCGTCGTGCGCGGCCTTGGGGAATTGCAGAAATTGCATTTCCGATTCCGCATCGAGCGCGCATCGCATTCGCAGCGTCCCATTCTCCAGCAGCGGTGCGAGTGCCTCGATGCGAGCGCGCTTGTTGCCGATCGGCCGGATGCCAACGAGCGGCAGGTAGAGCCCATTCCGCCGACCGACCTCTTCCAGCACATCCTTGAGCGCCGCCTGATATGCCACGGTCTCAATGCCGATCCGCATCGGCCGCCACTGCTCCCACGCGGCCACGATGCGCTTCACCTGCTCGACGATGCCGATCCGTTCGAGCTGCAGCGCCAGCGTGTGAATCACACCCGACTCGCGCTCTAC
>JBGAJB010000376.1:0-2850 GCA_044225155.1 Phycisphaerae bacterium
GTCGCGCACCAGCCAGCCGGCCATGCCCATCGACATTCCGCCGACGCCGCCCGGATTTCCGCGCAGGTCCAGAATCATGCCGGGTGCGTGGGCGTATTTTTTCATCAGCGCCTCGAACGCGGGCATGACATAGGCCGGATCGAACCAGGCATTGAGCGACATGTACGCCACACCGCCGGGCAGTTCGCGATCCTCGATATTGACGTACATCGTCGGCAGGTTGCCCAGCTTGGAGGGCCGGCCGACCGGCGCGACATTCCGCACCGCGATCTTTCGCGTCTGATCGTGTTCATCCGCGAAGACCACGTCGACCGATTCTCCGGCCGCGCGCTCCAGCCGGCCGAGCAGCGATCGTTGCAGCCGTAGTTCCAGCAGCGTCGAATCCTCATAGCCCTTCGTGACGCGCGCGATCAGCGGCGCCACCGGCTGGCCGGCGATGCGATCGATCCGCCAACCGGGCTTCACGCCGGCCATCGCGGCGGGCGAGCCGGGCTCCACGCTCGTCACGAGCGCCTGGCCGCCAAATACGCGCAGATCAAAGCCCGGACGGCCCTCGCTCTTGCCTTCATGCGCCGCTGGTTGTGTCTGGGGGGCTGCCTGGGCCGATTGGCTCTCGCCCGCAGCCTGCGAAGCCTCGTAAACCTCGGGCGGAATGATGCCGAAGTGCGTCAGCTTCAATCGGCCGATCATCTCCATCATCGCGCCGCGCGCGGCTGCCATGGTTGTTGCCTGCGCGGCTCTGGGTCGCAGTTCATCGCGCACCGCCGGCCAATCGAGTCCGCCGAGCGTTGGGTCGAAGTGCCGATCGCGAATCGTCTCCCACACGACGTCGAAGGACTTGGCGTTCAGCTCTCGTTGTGCCGGCGTCAGACGGGCGGCCGGCTTCTGGCAACCCGTCAGACTCAGCAGTAGCGCTGGAAGCAGCCAGAAGGATCGAGAAATGGACGCGAAACCGTGGCGGCGCGCAGTTGCGCCCGTGATCTTCGTCGGCGTGTTTTTCACTCGTCGTTCCCCTTGTTTTCGAGCGGCAATACAAACATCGTGCAGGAATAGCGCCGCGCTTTGGGCCGTGGCCCCGCGCGCCCGATCAGCTTCTTGATTTCGCCCAGATGGTGCATGACCCGCGCGACATCCTGCGTGGTCATCCACCCCGTGCGTCGGCCGGCGGTGGCTCGGCCGTCCTCGATCAACGCGGAAAATGCCCCGCCTGCTACCGTGCGGCGCAGATCGCGCTGCGTCATGCGGAGTAACGCGGCGCAGACGCGCTGAATGTTCCGCTCGCCGAGCGGCGTTTCGACGTCATAGATAAAGTCCGTGGCGACGAGATCGTAGAGCGCCTCCGTCTGCCGGCGTCCCTTGCGCGTCGCGCACTCCCGTACGATGCCGGTGCGTTCGAGCACGCGAATGTGGTAATAGAGCGACACGGGCGATTTCCCGAGCCAGCGCGCCAACTCGGCGACCGTGCTGGGCCCGGCCGCCCGCAGGTGCTGTACGAGGTCAATCCGCAGCGGCGACAGAATGGCCCGCCATTGCGCGGGCGTGCTGATACGGCAGGATTTCTTCCTTCCCGTCGACAGGTCTTGCACCTCGCGCGCGCGCCGAATTGATCATTCAAAACGGCGGTGAATTATTAAACGATTCGCTCCGCCCGGCAAGAGCATCTGACCAGTGTTTGAACACGGAGTTCCGGGAAGAACACAGGCTCCCGCTCATTCATGCCGCCAGCACCAGCGTGAACGCCAGTCCGGTGAGGAGCGGGATGGCCACGTTGTCGTTGATCTTGAGCGCGCCGATTCGCACATCCAAGGCTTCGGCCAGCGTCCCCGTCGCCGCGCCGGCGATCGCTGCCCAAACGCTCGGAAGCAGCCAGTAGCCGATCAGCAGTGCGGAGAGAAAAAACGCTCCGCTGCCGGCCACGCTTTTTCCGAAGAAACGCGCCTTCCCAAAGCGCTGCCCGATCAACGCCGCGAGCGAATCACAGACCGCCAGGATGACGATGCAAGCAATGGCGACCGGCTTGGAGAAGAGCGCGATCGTCAGCAGGATCGCCAGCGAAACCCACGTCGCGCCGGTCACTTCGCTTTGCTCGACGTTTCGAAAGACGCCGCCCGCAACGCGCTGGATCAGGCGCTGCAGCGCCGGCCAGCGCTGTCGCCCAATCTCGAGCACCACCGCGAGCAATGTCAGTCCGGCCATGAGTACGAGCATGAACGGGCGATTTGTGTAGTGATAAAGCAGCGCAAAGCCGGCTGAGCCGAGATGAATGATCTTTCGGCCGATTTCGACGCCGACACCCATGGCCGGATTATGGGGGGCGCGGCGCGAGCGGGCTATGGGAGCAGGTAGAATCCCGTCGGTCGCCTGGGCGAATCTCAGCGCCGCGTGCATGCAGCCCGCGGTGGAAAATCAAAAGGGGAATCCATGCCAGCACCCGTTGTTCATTTTGAAATCGGCTGCCGCAACGTCGAATCCACGCGGCGCTTCTATTCCGAGCTGCTCGGCTGGGAGTATTCATCGGGCGCGCCGAACATGGCGATGATCAGCAATCTCGGCTCCTTCGCCCCAAAGCCGAGCGAAGGCATCGGCGGGCATATCACGGCGCTGGGCCACGAGCCGCATCACTATGTCACCGTGTACGCTCAGGTGGCCGACATTCCGACCACGCTCGCCAAAGCGGAAAAGCTCGGCGGCCGCACCCTCGTTCCGAAGACCGAAGTTCCGGGCATGGGCCATTTCGCCTGGTTTGGCGATCCTGACGGCAACGTCATCGGCCTGTGGACGCCCATGGCGCGCTGACGGGCGGCGGGAATACAGAAAGTGGGATGGCTCCATCGAGCGGACTCGCGCTCG